>CAZFWD010000206.1:0-8745 GCA_964522535.1 uncultured Desulfonema sp. | reverse complement strand
GGTTCCGGCGAAAGCGAGATCCGTCGCTGGATTCTGGAAAACGATTGGCTCGATGCCATTGTCATGCTGCCGGACCAGCTTTTCTACAATACCGGCATTTTTACCTACATCTGGCTGCTCAGAAACGACAAGCCCGCATCCCACAAAGGCCGCGTGATGCTCATCGACGCCCGCAAGGAGTTTGAAAAAGAGCCCAAATCCTTCGGCAACAAGCGCCACCGCATCACCGATGCGCACCGGGCCTGGATCGAAGCACGCTACCGCAAGGGCTGGAGCAAGGGCTACGCCGATGAATGCGTGAAGATTTTCAAAAGCTCGGATTTTGCTTACCACAAGGTCAGCGTGGTTTTCTGGCAATTGGACGAGCACGACCAGCCGGCGACCATCACCGAAACTTATGAAAAAACGTTTACGGCGGCCAACCTGAAAAAGGAGCAGGCGTTTTACGACAGTGACCTGACTTTTCAGGCGCGCCTGAAGGTCGGCGGAATGGAAAAAACGGCAACCCTCGCCCTGAGCCCCGAGGACAATGCCGCCAAGAAATTCAAGAGCCTGATGACTGGCAACGCGGAAGTGCTTGCCGTGGAGTGGACCCATCGCCACTACGTTAAAGACGACGAGTACATTCCTTTGGGCGAGGATATCGAGGCCTTTCTAAAACGCGAAATCGCCAAACCCATCATCCGCTGGGCGGACAGCCCCCAGCTCGGCTATGAGATTCTGCCGAACAAGTATTTTTACCGCTACCAGCCGCCCCCGCCGGCGGACGAACTGCTGGCCGAGTTCTGGCGGCTGGAAAAGGAGGCTGAGACGTTGTTGAAAGGACTGGCGCAATGATAAAAGACCAGGCTGTTCTGGCGGACCCGGAGTACCGTAAATTCATTGAAGAGATCAAGGACCGGGTTGGCGCTGCGCGTGTCTCGGCCGCGCGGCATGTGAACCGCGACATGATCTTGCTCTACTGGGACATCGGCAAGGCCATTGTCGAAAAACAGAAGATACTTGGTTGGGGAGAGTCTGTCATTGACCGGATATCTGACGATTTGCGTACGGCGTTTCCTGCCGCTACCGGTTTTTCCCCGCGCAATCTGCGTGACATGAAACGTTTTTGTCTGGCGTATACGGATGAGGCAATTTGGCGACAGGCTGTCGCCAAATTGGCGAAAAGCACCGTATCCCGTCCGGCGTTAATCCGGCGACAACCTGTCGCCGAATTAACGCCCTATGAAAAACACCTCCAGGACGGAGCCAATCTCAGCAGCGACGAGATTGCGCAATTTCCGCAACAGTTTGTCGCGGAAATTCCCTGGGGCCACCACTTGCTCATTCTCAACAAGTTGACCGATCCCGCGGCCCGGATCTGGTATTTACGGGCCACGGCCCGCCTGGCCTGGTCCCGCAATGTCCTCTTAAACCAGATCAAGGCCGGAGCATACGAACGGGCAGTGGCGGAGAAAAAGACCCATAATTTCGACCTCGCCCTTCCGGAAAATCTGGCCGAACAGGCCGAGGAGATGCTTAAGAGTTCCTATAACCTCGAATTTCTGGGCATCCGCCGGGCCGTCACCGAACGGGCTCTGGAAGACCGGCTCATCGAACGGTTGCGGGATTTTATTCTCGAACTGGGCTACGGTTTCTGTTTTATCGGCCGCCAGCACCGCTTGACCCTGGGCAAAAAAGAGTATTTCATCGATTTGCTCTTCTATCACCGCTTTCTCAAGGCCCTGGTGGCTTTTGAGCTGAAAGTCGGCCCGTTTGAACCCGAATATGCCGGCAAGATGGACTTTTACCTGAATCTTTTGAACGACAAGGAGCGCGGACCCGACGACCAGCCCTCCATCGGCGTGATCCTCTGCGCCGAAAAAGACGACATCGAGGTGGAGTACGCCCTGCGTACCAAGGCCAACCCCATCGGCGTGGCCACCTATACGCTGCAATCCAGACTGCCCGCGGACATGAAAGGCAAACTTCCCACGGCCAGACAGCTCCGGGCGGCGGTGCGCAGTGTGTTGCCGGAGGGAAAAGACAAATGAAAAGCCTGCCCCAAATATGGCAAAGCGATCGGTTGAAAGATATCGCCCAAATTAACAGGCGTGCGTTGCCCGCAAACACCGACCCCAACTATGAGTTTGACTATTTGGAAATCTCAAATGTCAATTACCATGGAATCATTGACCCTCAGGCAATCGAACGCTTGCCTTTTGAGAATGCTCCATCTCGGGCACGCAGGCGGGTTTTTACAGGCAATACAGCTATATCGTCTGTGCGACCCAATTTACAGGCCGTGGCATTTATCGAAGATGCGGGACCAGATTTTGTGTGCTCTACCGGATTCAACGTGGTTCAGCCATTTGAGTGGAAACTACAGCCGAAATTCGTGTATTATGTGCTCTTTTCAGAAGCAAGCCGCCAGTATTTTGAAGCAACGGCAAAAGGTGTCGGATATCCGGCTGTTGATGATAAGGATTTCAACTCAATAGATATCCCCCTCCCCCCGCTTTCCGAACAAAAACGCATCGCGGCCTTTCTGGACGCGAGTTGCGCGGCCATCGACGCGGCGGTGGCCGCCAAGCGGCGGCAGATTGAGGTGCTGGATGCTGTTGCAAGTTCAATAATCAACCAAGGGGTGACTCGGGGGGGGCCTTCTTCATTGAGGCATTCATTCCTATCTTCGGGATTGGAGTGGTTCCCCAGGATTCCAAGTACATGGAGATGCGTACGTTTTAAGAAAATGTTTCGTCTCATTTATAGGTACCCAACCTACTATAATATTGAATATGTCGAAGAAGGCATTCCGGAAGTAAGAGGAGAGGCGCTAACTTCAGATGGATTCATTGCGGCCTTGTCAGATGGTCGCTACATATCAGAAAAAACATCTGCAATGTTCCCAAAGACGCAACTTGAATTGGGAGACATTGTGATGTCGGTCCGTGGGACGATGGGGAAAATTGGATTGGTTACGAAGGAATGGGTGGGCGCAAACATCACCGCTAATTTGTTGAGATTATCTCCTGATAGACTCAAGGTGACTGGTGAATTTTTGCGATGGTTGATGCGGAGCAATTATTTCAATGAAGCTCTAAACTCCAGCTCACCCCAGACTACAATAAAAACGATTACGATGCCGCAGCTCTCGGGGTTGCTGGTGGCCTTACCACCTTTACCAGAGCAGAAAGAGATATGCAATTACCTCGAAGTGAAACTTGCTGAAGTCAAGAAAGCTACTAACTCTATCGAATCTCAAATCGAAATACTCACCGCCTACCGCAAATCCCTGATCCACGAATGCGTTACGGGGCAGCGGCGGGTGACCGACGAAGACGTCAAACGGGCGGAGGCGCGATGGCCGGGCGTAAAAAACCACCGGAACTGAGCTTCCAGGAGCATATCGCGGACTTTCTGGTCCGGGTTCACGGCTACGGCGTGCTGGAGCAGGCCGAGATCACGGACATCGAGCACTGCCTGGCCGAAGACCATCTCTGGGCTTTTTTAACGGCCACCCAGGCCGACACCCTGCAAAAGCTGGCCGACGATTACGGCGCCGACGCCCGTGATGAAATCTTCCGCGCCCTGCGTCAGGAACTGGGTCGCACGCCTTTGTGGATGATTTTCCGCCATGGGTTGACGGTGAGGGGCCTGGATTTTCGCCTGTTTTATCCCAAACCCCGGTCAGCCGAAAGCGCGGCGGTCTCCAAGCATGCTGAAAACCGCATCACCTTCCGGCCTCATTATTATTTCGGCGAGACCCATCAGGAGATCGACTTTGTCTTTTTCTTAAACGGACTGCCCATCGTGGCCTTGGAGGTCAAGCACGAACAAAATCAAAACGTTCATGACGCCGTGGCCCAGTTCGCGGCACGGGACCACAGCCATAAAATTTTCCAATATCCGTTTCTGTATCTGGCCGCCGACACCAGCGACGTGATGGCCGCCACCGACCCACGCCGGTCCGAGAACTTCCGCTGGCACAACAGCGGCTTGACCAATGCGCCGCTGACCAAGGGCGAATACCCGGTGGAGTTTCTTTACCGCGAGGTGCTCTCCAGGGATCAACTGCTGGAGATGCTTTCGTTTTTCCTTCTTTATGTGGAAAAAAGCGAGGCGGATAAAGACAAACCGGAACAGCCCGCCTTCACTATTCTGCCGCGCTATCACCAGAGCCGCATGGTGCGCCGGGTGGCTGATGACGCCATGGACGTTTTCGCCGCTGAGGGCCATATCGGTCGCAAGTACCTGATCCATCATTCGGTCGGCAGCGGCAAGACCCTGTCCATCTGCTGGCTGGCGGAGCGGCTGCACAGTCTTTTCAAGCCGAAAACAAACGAAAAACTGGTGGATATCGTCTTTATCCTTACCGACCGCAAAGCCCTGGACACCAACATCCGCGAGGATATTGAAAAGTTCACCCACCTCAAGGACGTGGTGGGCCTGGCCAAAAAGGCCGATGACCTGTCCCGGTTCCTGAAAAAACGCCGGTCCATCATCGTCACCACCCAGCAGAAGTTTGTCTGGATTCTGGAAGAGATCGAAAAGAACCCGGAGTTGAAAAACATGCGGGTGGCCTTTCTCATTGACGAGGCCCACCGGTCCCAGGAGGGCCGCATGGGCGTCGCTATCCGCGTGCCCTTCCGCCAGCCGGACGCGCCCGACGCCGAGGATGCGGAAGAAGACGGCATGGACGATGAAGAAAAAATCGCCAGCATCATCCACGCCCATGACCGTAACCAGCTTTTCGTGGCCTTCACCGCCACGCCTGCTCCGGCCACCCTGACCCTGTTCGGCGCGCCTTTTGACACCTACACGGAAGCCGAGGCCATTGCCGAGGGCTACATCGTGGATGTGGCCGCGGGCATCATTTCCTACAAGACCTTATATAACCTGCATTGCCCGGTGGTGGTCAGGCCCGGCGATGAAAAACTCTACTCCAAGGGGGTGGTGTCCAAGGCCCTGAAAAACGTCGCCTTTCAGGATGACGGCCTGATCCAGTTCAAGGCCGAGGTGATGCTGCGCATCTTTGACGAAAACGTCAAGCCCCTGATCAACGGCCGGGCCAAGGCCATGATCGTGGCCACCTCCCGGGTGGCCGGCCTGCGCTATTTCCATATCATTCAGGAAAAGCTCAAGGAGCGGAACGCGGATTACCAGGTTCTTTATGCCTTTTCGGACTTTGTCCATCCCCGGACTAACCAAGCCGTCAGCGAGCACGCCCTCAACCAACTGGAAGACGGCGAGCTGATCGAGAAACGGTTTGAGGGCGACGACTACCGCCTCATGATCGTGGCCAACAAGTTCCAGGCCGGTTTTGATCAGCCTTTATTGGCTGGAATGTTTCTGGACAAGGCCGTGATGGACCGCAACGCCGTTCAGACCGTTTCCCGGCTCAACCGCTGCCATGAAGGGAAAGATGGGGTCGTTGTGGTCGATTTTACGAATAATGCCAAGGCCATTCTTAAGGCCTTTAAAAAGTATCGCCAAGGCACGCCCTTTGCGCCGGATGACCCCGATCCGGAACTCTGCGCCCGACTGCACGCCAAAATTCTGGAGGCCGGACCGTTCACCCAGGCCGACGCCCATGATCTGGCGGTTGTGGCGGCCACCGGCACGGATGCCCAGATGCAATTCAGAGTAAACGGGTTGCGGACGCGCTTTCAGGCCCATTTTTCATCCCCCGATGATCGCAAGGCCTATGTGTATTTGCTGGCCCGGCTGGTCAAGGCCTACCATTTTTTAACCTGCTTTTTTACGATTGCCGATAACATTCAGGAATTCGTGGTTTTTGCCCAGGTCGTCGGCCCCCAGCTCATCAAGCAGGGCAGCGTATCGGACCTGATGAAGCTGATCCGCAAGACCGAAGTGATCAAAGCCGCTGTCCAATATCAGGGGGAGGTGCGCAACACCGGCGGCCAAGTCAAGCTCCGGGCCGGCGGCGGCAGGAAAGGCGCCGGGCCGCCTTCCCGGAAAGTTTCGGTGCGGGCGATGATCGACGCCATTCGTGAACAGCATGTGATCAGCGATGAAGAAGCGCTTTACATCAAGCAGGTCACCGAGGAGAAGATCGCCGATCCGGACATCCGCACCACGGTGCTGGAACACCATGACGATAAAAATTATCTTGAAGAGGCATACCGCGCACGGGTGAACGGGGAAATCCGGATCACCTATAATGAACTGGGGCGCTATGATGAACTGGCGGATACAAAATACACCGACACGGGCGGCATTTTCGACATTATGGCCGTAACCGTGATTCAAACCCATTTAATGGAGGCGGCGTGATGCCATGAACCGGCGCATCAGGGATATCCCCGAACAGGACCGGCCGCGCGAAAAGCTGCTGCGTAGCGGCACGGCGGCATTGAGCGACCGGGAGCTTCTGGCCGTGCTCGTCGGCAAGGGCACCCGCGACATGGATGTGATGACCCTGGCCGGCAAACTGGAAAAGGTCATTGATCGCAAGGGACTTGCGGTTACCGCCGAAGATCTGCGGGAATTTGACGGCGTGGGCGACGCCAAGGCGGCCCTGCTGCTCGCGGCCCTGGAATATGCCCGGCGGCGCATCAAGCCGGGCGGCGTGCGCATCGAAACGCCGGCGGATCTGCTGCCCCATATTCGCCACTATGCCGACCGCAGGCAGGAGCACCTGCTTTGCGCCAGCATCAACGGAGCCAACGAGGTTATCCGTATCCGGGTGGTCTCCATCGGCCTGGTGGACCGAAGCCCGGCCCATCCGCGCGAGGTGTTCGCCGATGCCCTGATGGACCGCGCCTCGGCCGTCATCATCGCCCATAATCATCCGGCCGGCAGTATTGAACCCTCCGCCGCCGACATTGAAATCACCAGGCAGATTAAGGCCGCGGGGGAAATATTGGGGGTTTCTCTTCTGGATCATATTATTTTTAACCGCACCGCCTATTTCAGCTTTCTGGAGGAGGGAAGATTATAATCGGAAACCACAACTTTTGGAAAACACGCTATGAAAATCGGACGCAATGATCCCTGTCCCTGCGGCAGCGGGAAAAAATATAAAAATTGTTGTTTGGGCAAAACGACAACATCCTCTCAGGAATTTCACTATCGGCGATTGTCCGAGGCTTATAACCGGCTTGAAGAACACCTGTTCGCCCATGCTGACCGGATTTTCGGCAAAAAGGCCGTTGCCGTGGCAATGGATGAGTTTCTCCCGTGGCCCGAATCGGAAGGCGATGTCGATAGCGAAACCCTTCGCCGGGCAGGCCCTCTTTTCTGGCCCTGGTATATATTCAACTGGGAATACGATTCCGGCGAGACCGATGTGCAACTTTCCGGTCCGGAGCATCGTACGGTGGCCGAACTGTATGCCGAAAATCGCACCGGCAGGATCGATCCGCTGGAAGCGCGTCTGATTGAGGGCATCAACCGAAAGCCTTACAGCTTCTGGGAGGTAGTGAGCATAGATAAGGGAAAAGGCATGACATTGCAGGACATTCTTAAAGGTATTCAGATAGATGTCCAGGAGCGTTTAGGGTCGCAATATATTCATCCCGGCGATGTGCTTTTCGGCCGTGCGGTCATAGTAGACGGTGTGGGCATGCTGATCGGGCTTGCCCCGACGGTTATTCCTCTCGGCCGCAAAACGGAAATCATCCAATTGAGGAAACGGTTGCGTGGCGGTCGATCCACCATTACTGATGAGACCTTATATGAATGGGACGCGGAAATCCGGGAATTATATTTTGATATTGATCATTCATTACATACCCTGCCGAAAATGTGCAACACGGACGGCCACTTATTGGAATTTCATCGGCTAGTTTACGAGGTGTCCTCTGCTAATGAGGCTTTTAGCAAACTTTCTGACCTGTGTGTTACCATGACGCCAGAAGAGCTTTACGCCGATGCCGAGCGGGACGATGCCGGCCGGGTTGTCCATGTAGAGTTTCCCTGGAATCGTCGGGGGCACAAAAAGATTTCCGGAATGCCCAATACGACTTTAGGAAACATTGCCATCGATGGGCATCGCTTGACCGTGGAAGTCAACTCGGCCGAGCGGGACGATGCCTTGCGCCGGGAGATCGCAAAAAGGCTTGGCGACGTTGGTCGATTTAAGATCGACGAGATACAGGATCTGGAAGCAATGATGGACCAACACGCCGATAAACCCGCTAAAAAAGAAAACGCCGGATCCCATGAAGAGCTTATGCGGTTGCCTGAGGTGCAGGCACAGGTGGCGAAAATACTGAGTAAACATTGGGAAAGCTGGCCTGATCAAAAAATCCCAGCCCTGGGCGGGATAACACCGAGAAAAGCCGTAAAAACCAGAGACGGACGTGAAGCCGTCGAAGCGCTTTTGCGGGACGCCGAACGTGATCGGGGGCAAGATCTTTTAGCCGAAGCCAACCGTAAAGGGGCGCAACGGGTAAGAGAAATGCTCGGCTTGAATCAACAGTAGCAATAAACGGCAATTAAAAAAACATCCATGATCATTCTCCCGGATAAACCACCCCAACCTGAAATCCTAATTTACCAGACCGACGACGGTTGCACGCGCATTCAGGTTCGCCTGGAGGACGAAACCGTGTGGCTGACGCAGCGGCTGGTGGCCGAGCTTCACGAGCAGATGTCCGAGGCCGCCACGCAGGTTGTAGCGATTTCAAATAATTTGGAGTAGTTAAGATTTTAATGGGCTTTTTATTAAACGATTCTATATTTTTGTTTAATAATATAAAAACTTATTTAACAATTCGTAAATAGGAAACCACGCACATG
>CAZFWD010000205.1:0-2954 GCA_964522535.1 uncultured Desulfonema sp. | reverse complement strand
GGATGCCCGCCCTGGGTCTTCCCGGATACTTTTCCCAGGATTTTTACCGGCACGTCACCCTGGTGCGCGGGGTCGGCGTGGGCGGCGGCAGCCATGTCTACGCGGCGGTGCTTCTAAAACCCAAAGACGCATTCTACGCGGACCCGGCATGGTCGTCGCTGGGGATCGACTGGAAAAAGGAGCTCTCTCCCCATTATGAAACCGCGTCCGCCATGCTGGGGGTGGTGAGCAATCCGGTCATGGACAAGCAGGACGCGTTTTTGAGAAAAACCGCTGAAAAAATGGGTGCCCTCGATACCTTCGGCCCCACGCCCAACGGGATTTATTTCGGCACCCCCGAGGTCATGGCGCCGGACCCGTATTTTGACGGCAAAGGCCCGCATCGGACCGGGTGTCATCTGTGTGGAAGATGTTTGACCGGCTGTCCCTATGGGTCCAAAAACACCCTGGATAAAAACTATCTCTACCTGGCGCAGCGGCTGGGGGCCGTGATCCTGCCGCCTAGAAAGGTCGTCAATATTTTGCCCGAAGCCGGCGGCGGATACTCGATTTTTTCCAGGCATCCGGTCAAACCCTTTCGAAAATATTCACCCATCAAGGCCAAAAAGGTGATCCTTGCCGGCGGGGTGGTGGGGACCCTGGAGCTTTTGTTTTACTGCCGGGATGTCAAAAAAACCCTGCCGAATATATCCCCTCAGCTGGGAAGGGTGGTGCGCACCAACAGCGAGGCCATTGTGGGCGCCCTGGCCGCGGATGAGGGCCTTGATCTGACCCGTGGGACCGCCATTTCATCCCATTTTTATCCTGACGAACACACCCACATCACCCAGAACCGGTTTCCCAACGGCTACACCTACATGAAATTTTTTACCGGGCCCCTCATCGACCATGCCAATCCAAAGGTTCGAACCCTCAAAACCCTTTTGACGATCCTCACCCGGCCTTCGTCCCTCTACAAACAATGGGCCGCCAAAAACTGGAACAAGCGGGTGACGGTGCTCACCGTCATGCAGCATCTGGACAACCAGCTTTCCTTTGAATACGGAAGAAAGGCCTCTTACTTTTTTCGGCGGGGATTGAAATCACGGCCGGTCAAGGGAAAGCAAGCCCCCACCTTTTTGCCCGTCGCCAATGAAGCGGCCAGAAAACTCGCGGAAGCCTGCGGCGGAGAGCCGTTAAATATCCTCACCGAGAGCATCGGCAATACCGCCACCACCGCGCATATCCTGGGCGGATGCCACATGGGGGATTCCGAAAAAAACGGGGTCATCGACACCCATCACCGGGTGTTCGGTTATTCAGGGCTTTATGTGGTGGACGGGTCGGCCGTTTCCGCCAACGTCGGTGCAAACCCCAGCCTGACCATTACCGCCCTTGCGGAGCGGGCCATGAGCCTGATTCCCGAAGCATCATAAGAAAAAAAGTGTTCGATTAAAAGGAGAGAAAACAGGATGCTTGACATTGACAACCGGAGCAAAGAACAGGTTTATACGGTCATGCGGGAGCTGCTGTATAGTTTTAACTTCATGTGGTTTTTGATGGAGGACTGGATAAAAAAGAACTGCCCGGAAAAAATCGACAGCGAGGACCTAAAGCAGCTTTCCGAAACCTTTGGCGCCTATGAAGCCAGGCGTCTTGAAAAAACGATGAGCGAAAAAAAGAAAGGAATCGACCGGTTGATTCAGTTTATCGACCATTCCCACTGGCGGATTTTTGAGGATCTCGATTTGGCAAAGCTTTCCGAAACCGAGTTGCGCATGCGGACCCTGGGGTGCACGGCCCAGAAGGCCGCACGAAAATGGGGAATGGACTGCTATAACTGCAGCGCGCCGGCATTGCGGTTGCGGCAGGGGTTTTTTTCGCAAATCGATCCTTCGGCCCAGGTAACCCGTATCTATACCCCGCCGGACAAAAGACCCGCAAAAACGCCGGATGCGGCCTCCTGTGAATGGCGCATTTCCATTTCAGGCTAATCCTCCATGCTGACCGCATCGCCGCCGGGAAGACCGAGTTCCCAGGCGCGCAGGACGCGGCGCAGAAGCTTTCCGCTGCGGGTGCGGGGGAGCTTTTCGGTAAAGGTGATTTCATCCACGTAAATATCCGGAGCCACGCCGGCCTTGAGAAACATTCGGATTTCCCGGTTCAACCGCCCGGACGGGAGAAACCCCTTTCGAATGGCGACAAACGCCTTGACCGTGGAGGTGCCGGTGTCCCGGTTTTTGCCCTTGGCGATCACCGCCGCTTCGGCCACGGCCGGGTGACGGCAGAGCGCCTGTTCGATTTCAAAGGGGCCGATGGAACGGTTCTCGCGGGTTTTCAAAATATCGTCAAGCCGCCCCTGGTGATAGAAATACCCTTCTTCATCCTGCAGGGCGATGTCCCCGGTCATAAACCAGCCGTTTGTAAAATAGAGGTCATACCGCGCCGGGTCTTGCCACAGCCCCTGCATCATGCCCGGCCACCCGGATTTGATCGCCAGCTGCCCCAGTGACAGAGAAGGGAGTTCCTCGCCGTTATCGTCCAGCACAGCGGCGGTGATGCCGGGAAGGGGCTTGCCGATGGCCCCGGGCTTGATGTCTAAGGCCGGCAGGTTGGCGATGCAGATCATGCCGGTTTCCGACATCCACCAGTTGTCGTGGGGGCTTCGGCCCAGGTGTTGCCGGACCCAGTAAAACAGGTCGGGCATCAGGGGCGCCCCCACCGAGGCGATATGACGCAGGGCGCTCAGGTCGTAACGGGCGGGAAGGTCCTCACCGGCCTCCATCAGCGCCCGAATGGTGTTGGGGGTGGTGTACCAGACCGAAACCCGGTTTTTTTCAAGCACCCGGTAGCAGTTGGCGGCGGTAAACGGCTCCTGGGAGACCACCGAGGGAACACCGCACAGCCAGGGCGAAAAGGCCGCGTATACCGTGCCGGTGACCCAGGCCGGATCCGCGTCGGTCCACAGGATATCA
>CAZFWD010000204.1:0-7259 GCA_964522535.1 uncultured Desulfonema sp. | reverse complement strand
AACGACAATGCTAAAACAGTGTATCAATACCGCGTTGGAAACGACTTGGGCGTTGAGCGGCGGCGGCTTCAGCGGGACAAAACACCATTTCTTGACGGTTCACCCTGGGAATCATGCGAGATCCCGCGACCTGAAGGCTTCCATCCTGTTTTGGATGCGTTAAATAGATAACTCGGTGGACCAAACCCGCCCCGTGACGCCCGCCGTCACGGGGCTTTTTTTTACTCCAAATCATAAAATATCCGCACCACCCGGCCCACCACCAGGTCCGGGAACTGATCCGCGTTCAGGGCTTGCACCGGAGAGGCACCCCCCTGACACCCCGACACAATCCACAACCCGGACTTTTTCTGCACCCCGGCCAGAATATACCGGGCTGGCGGCCGGAGCAAATATAACTGCCCGGCCTCGGTCTCCCGGTCCGCTGTATCCACCACCGCCACAGCCGGGCGGGACGGCCAGCACGGGGCCGGGGCCTCGGCCACCATCGCCGCCACCAGGGCCTCGGGATGCCGGGGGCGATACGCCACGGCCCACCCCATCACCTCGCCATCCCCCCAACTCCCGGCGATCACCGCCTCGACCGCCACCAGGGGCACCAGCACGCAGTTTGCGGCAATCTGCGGCCGAAGGGTCAACAGCCGGGCCACCGCCGCCTGGCACATCGGCAAGGGCCGGGTGATCCCCTCGGGCATGTCCGGGGATTTTGGCACCGCCCCGATCATCTCCCCGTATTGCAGCCCGCAAGCCTCGGCGATCCGCTTACGAACACCCTCGGACCCTTTTTTTTTGCCATGCAACAACACATTCAAATACCCATTGGTAGTCCCCGCCCGACGGGCCACCTCTTTTTGGGTCATTTTTTTTTGATCGAAAAACTCTCGAAGGGAATGCTGAAATTTATCCATGGCAAAACCTCCTTTTTTTTAAAAAATAATCATTTCTTTTTTGGCGTCAATAAACATAGCATAATTTTTTCAATTTGAAAATAAATTCGGCATAATCTTTTCTATGTGGAAATAAACAGAGCATAATCTTTTCTGTGTGAAAATAAATTCGGCATAATTCTTTCTATGTGAAAATAAATTCGGCATAATTCTTTCTGTGTGAAAATAAATTCGGCATAATTCTTTTCAACCCGAAAATAAACAGAGCATAATCTTTTCTGTGTGAAAATAAACAGAGCATAATCTTTTCTGTGTGGAAATAAACAGAGCATAATCTTTTCAATTTGAAAATAAATTTAATAAGCCAAAATTTAAAAAAAATATTTCTAAATGAATAACTTTTTTCTTGACATCCCCAAAAAATCCTTTAGACTCAAAAAAAACAAAGGAGTTTATCAGATGAAACTGACCCAGGAACTCTTGGCTAAAGCGGCACACCTTTCCGGCTCTTATTTTTCCAACATCCTCTCTCTAAGAAGAAGCCCCCGTTGGACCACCGCCAAAAAGCTGGCGCGGCTTACCGCCACGCCGGTGGAGTATTGGATGGACGCCACGCCTGGGGGCCTCGGAGCCATCAAACGGCGGATCAACACCCTCCGCCGCATCTCAACGGCAGCCCATATCCCCGGCGACCACATCCTGACCGCCCTGGAAACCGGGGCGCCGCTGCCCCCGGCAGACCAAGCCAAGGCCGCCGAGGCCCTGGGCGAGCCCGAGTTATGGGGCCGAACCCTGGTCGAAGCGGTACAAACCATAGATCACCGCCTCGACCGCTAAAAGGTAAAGGGTACGCCATGGTATCAACCCGGCCCTGGCTGTTGCACACAGAGGCCGCCTCATATCTAAACATTTCTAGGACGACCTTCTGGCGGCTCAATCAAAAGCTGCCCTGCCCCCACGGCGGGCCGGAAACCTGTCCCCGCTACCACGCCGCCGTGCTGGATTCATGGTTCAAAAAAGTATCAAAGGCGGACAAAAATGGAAATTAAACCCCTGATCGGATTCACCGGCACCCACGGCACCGGCAAAACCACGGCGGCCCTGCACCGCGCCCGGTGCATCAAATCCAACCAACCCGAAATACGGGTGGGGATACTGCTGGAGGTGGCCTCCGAGTGCCCCTGGCCCATCAACAAATCCAGCACTGAAGACAGCCAGCTCTGGATTTTCACCCGGCAGGTGGAGCGGGAGCTGTCGATGCTCCGACGCTACGATCTGGTGGTCTGCGACCGGACCCCGGCGGACGCCATCGCCTATACCTGGTGCCTGGGGTATCACGCCCTGGCCCTGGCCATGATGCGGATCGCCGAGCAGCATATCCTCAAAAATTATCAGCAAATCATTTTCCGGCGCAGCGCGACAAACCCCTACCATGCCGCCAACGGCCTGCGGGATGAGGACCCGAAATTCCGCTGGGCCGTGGAGGTGGAGCTGGACGCCACCTATCGCCGAATGCGGCTACCAGCCGGATTGATACAGTATGTCTAAAACAATTAAAGGAGGAAAAAATGAAAACCAGCAAGCCAACGATCAAAATCAGCAAGCCGACACAAATTATCAAAAGGGAGGTAAAACTATGCGGGATCACCGACATCATGTTCGACCGCTACTCCGGCGACAACTCAACCCAGCTCGAACCGCATCAGAAATTTTATTTCGCCCCGGGGAGTTCCAAAATTATTGGTCTTCCGGCGGCCAACATTATGTCGTTTCTCTCGGCCCACAACACCAATTCCGCGCCCAAGCGGCTACGAGACAAGCGTAAATACAAGGATATCGCCAACGCCTGCTTGTCTTTCGTGTCCATCACCCCCGCATTCATACCCTTTTCACGGGATGGCCTACCCTTTGGTGGCCAACCCATTGAATTTGGCCGCTTTGAAAATGATGTGGATAAACTCAGCGGCGCCTATGTCCATTATTCAGTAGCGCGGCTGGACAAGGGAATCCCCAACCCCAAACAAAGACCGGTGCTGCCGGTGCCATGGCAACTGTGCTTTGCGGTCCAAATTTTCCCAAACCACGAGATTCAAGAGCAGGAGGTACTCAACCTGCTTGAGGAGGGCGGTCGCGCCCTGGGCCTGGGGACGTTCCGGGGGGTTTATGGCAAATTTTTTGTTGAAGCCTGGGATTAGGCATGGCCGGGCCAGGCGGGGCCGGGCAGGGCATGGCTTGGCCGGGCAGGGCAAGGCAAGGCAAGCAAACAATAAAAAGAGCGGCATGGCGAGGCAAGGCCCGGCGCGGCATGGCGGGGCTGGGCGAGGCATGGCGGGGCATGGCCGGGCAAGGCAAGGCCGGGCAAGGCAAGCAATTTAAAAAGCGGAAAAACAAATGATCCAGTCAGTTCACAATCTCACCCCTGGCGACTTGTTCACGACCGACGGCCGGGATGTGTGGGAAATCGTGTCGTTCTGCGAACATCCTACCGTTACGCTCAAAAACGTGCGTACCGGAGAAACCACCTACGGCGCAGTCGGATGCCGAAACCTGGCAAACTTCGTCCCACTGAGACCCGCGGAACCCATTATCTGCGTCGCTGACCCTGAAGTTTATAGCTGGATAGAACAAATCCCCGACAAAGTGTGATAACGTGTCTGACGACCTATTCAAAGCCGTTCGCGCCATCGACCTGCTGGACCATATCCAACGGGTCGGCGACGGCACCCCGACCAACCCAAACTCAGCCACCACCCACATCAACCCCTGCCCCCTCTGCGGCCACAACGACTGCTTTACCTTTTATAAAGACACCAACAGTTTTAAGTGTTTCTCCTGCGACAAGGCCGGGGACATCATCAACTTTGAGCGTTATCGCCTGGGCCTGGACTCCAATCTGGCCGCGGCCCAAAGCCTGGCCCGCCAATACGGCATTGATGAACGCGGCCCAACAACCCCTCCGCCCCCGGCTCCGCCGGACCCCGCCAACAGCACCCCGGTGCCCGCCCGGCCAACCATCGACCGGGACCGGGCGCGGGCTTTGCGCAACCTGATGACCGACTGGTATCACGCCTCCCTTATGGCCGACAACAAGGCCCTGGACTACCAGACCACCCACCGGGGCCACCGCATCGAGACCCTGCGGACCGAAAAGGTCGGCTATGCCAAGGGCGGCTGGGCGTTTGCCAAACACGCCCGCGCAAGCGGCTACACCGACACGGATCTGTATGCCGTGGGGCTGATCGAACCGGAAAAAAAAGGCAAAAAGTTTTATCCGGTCGTCTCCGACGGGGTGTATATCCACCCCCACCGGGACGCGGCCGGAAACACCCTGCACTGGACCCTCAAGGATCCAAATAAAGAAAAAAAATGGCAGATCAAAAAAGACGCAGCGGACCCGGACTGGCTCACCCTGGGGCAGACCAGCCTGGAGACGGACGGCGATCTCTGGCTGGTAGAAGGCGAAAACGACCGCCTGGCCCTGTTGGATCAGGGCGAAAAGAATGTGGTGGCCATCATCGGCAACAGCAAGGTTGCGGCCATCAAAAAAAAGGTCCGCCGGTCTGTGAAGGGCCGCACTGTCTTTCTCGCCCTTGATCCGGACCAGGCGGGGGAAAAATACGAAACCCAGTTTGTCTCAGAAATCCTTTCCGCCGGCGGGGTCGCCAAGACCTTGGTGCCGTCGCTGAAACAATGGGCCGACGACATCGACGGGGTGTTGCGCCGGGCCGAGAACCCCGCCGGGCTGCTGGCCGAGATGAAAAACAACGCCGAGGTCTGCGCTGCCCCCGAACCGAAAAAAGAAAAGCCAGACGCGGGCGGGGCCGATCCCCCGGATTTTAGTTTCAAAAGTTTCCAGGTGCTCGGGGAAAAGGAAAACAACGATATTGTATTCTGGGCGGTGGCCGCGGGCAAGGCCAAAACCTACGAGATCAGCATCAAAAACCTGACCCTGGACCAGCTCATTCAGATCGGCGGCCGGGAGGTGGCCTACCGGGTATGCCGCACCTCCTCCGAACACACCAAGGGCATGATCCTGTTCACGGCATTGAAAAAGGAGATCATCATCACCGCCGGGCAAACCCAGCTCGGCCGCCTGCGCCACCTGGGCCAGGGGATTCACGCGCTCAAGCGCCAAATCCTGCTGGTCAACGGTAAATCCGGCTGGCTGTTGGACGGCAACGGCACCACCCTGACCCCCCACGCCCATCCCATTGTTGAGAAGAATTTTTTGCAGTTTGAGGAGGGCGCGGACTGGATCGACATAGACGCCCTGAACGCGGCCATCAAAACCATGACCCGCGACAAGGCCCACGCCACCCTGATTCGATTTTTGGAAATCCTCAACCAGTGGACCTTTTCCGGGGCCATGGATCGGCTCACCATCGCCGGGTTTGTCCTGGCGCAGATCGTACAATCCATTTGGGACTGGCGCCCCCACCTGTGGCTCACCGGCGCCACCGGCAGCGGCAAATCCCGGCTGCTGGAGCTGCTCAAGGCGATTTTCGGCGATTTTCTTTTGGTCCACGAGGGACCGGCCACCTCCGAGGCCGGGTTGCGCCAGGCCATGACCTCCAGTATGCGCATGACCTACATTGACGAATTTGAGGAATCCAAGGACCGGGACAAAATCATCGACATCCTGCGGTCCTGCGGTCGTAGCCCGGGCCAGGCCACCAAGGGGTCTGCAACAGGCCGGGACCCCCTGGCCTACCGCCTGCGGCACATGGTCATGGTCTGCTCGGTGGAGGTCAAGCTGGCCCGGGCCGCGGAAAAATATCGGTACCTGGTTTGCCGAACCCGCAAAGTCGGGGATCATGTAACCCCCCAAATGCCCACCTCCGCCACCTGTGACGAACTTAAAATCGGGCTGACGGCCCTGGCCCTGTGGGGCATCCGGGAGGCTATGGCCCTGGTGAAAAACTGCCGGGTCCTGGGGCAGGACACCCGGTTTGTGGAATCCGTGGCCGTGCCTTACGCCCTGCTGGCCGTCTGCACCGACGACCCGGCTGGGTCCCTGGCCCAAAACCTCAAGGACTACCTGGCTGAATGGGAAGCCACCGAATCGGGCACCGTGCTGGAGGATGAAGACGCCCTGGTCCAGGATCTGCTGCTCTCCAACATCCGCGTGTCCGTCATGCAGGAGGTCATCACCAACGACCCCCCGCGAATCGTCACCGTCGACCGCACGGTCGCCCAAATCCTGGAGCAGGACCCCATCCCCGAAGACCACCACAAGGCCCTCCAGGCCGCCGGGGTCAAACTGGAGAGACACGACACCCTGTCCATCCACGCGGGCAAGGCCCGCCGGGAGCTGCTGCGACACACCCGCTGGGCCGAGTTGAACATCCGGGACATCCTGATCCGCATCCCCGGCGCCACCAACGAAAAAACCCGTATGGCCGGGGCCTCGGTCCGGGCCGTCCAAATCCCGCCCGAAATCTGGCGGGCGATTGCCGACCATAAAACAGGAGACGACGACGCATGAAACTCTACGCCAACACCATTAAAAACCACGCCCATACCGCGGCCTGGACAGCCATCGGAACCTGGCTGCTGAACGTAATCGGCGGCGCCCTGGCGGTCATTCTGCTCTGGCTCACCGCGGCCCTGTTCTGCGCCGGCCCGGATAAATGGTAACGAAAAAAGGAGGTTAAATATGCTTAAAAGTAAATTTTTGGACGATAATGAAATTCCAGACGTTCCAGAAAAGGGGTCGCCGAAAATGTCATTTGATGGCACGCCCGTAAGGCGGCAAAAGAATATGATATATTGGTACTCCTGGGGTAAACATATATTCGATATTAGGGTGGTCCGGGAGATTCTCGGATTACCCAGGTCTCACCCCGACGACCTTTATTTCCTGGCCGCAAAACCCGATCCCGAAACGTCATTCCGGGCTATCATGCACCAGCTCAAGGGCGCTCTTGGAAACCGTAAATTTTCTGGCGTGATAGCCGAACATGACAAAAAAATACTACAAAACCCATTTCCGTTTTAACCCGGAGGCAGATAATGAAAAAAAACATTCCCCCCGTCGTGCGCAAGCTGGCCGAGCTGGACCGCAAGCTGGATGTGATGGACCGCAAACTGGATGAACTTCCCCGGGCCGGGGCCTGGCCCAACCAGAAAATCCCCAGCTCGGCCGCGACCACCGCCGACGGGCTCATCCGCAAACTGGCCGAGAAACTGGATGTGATGGATCGCAAGCTGGATGCACTCTGGTGAACGAAAAAAAAGGAAAAGGATATGCGACATTTTGATTTTATTGTGTGGATGTGCGCCTGGCCATTGATATCAGCAATTATAGATGCGATCCGCTGGCAATGGTGCGAACACCGTCAATATAGCGACAGCACGATCGCGCTGGCCGCG
>CAZFWD010000203.1:0-9342 GCA_964522535.1 uncultured Desulfonema sp. | reverse complement strand
TTGAAGAATGCCCATAGAGAGAGGGGTTTTTTTTATGCAACGCCCATCCCAAAACGGTTTTACACTGGTTGAACTGCTGGTGGCCATGGCGGTGGCCGGCATTCTCGGGGCGGTAATTGCCACAGCCTACCAGATTCAGGTCATGGGTAAAAATACCCAGGAGATCACCACGGACATGAACCAGAACGCCCGTGTGGCCATGGAGATCATGACCCGGGAAATCCGAATGGCGGGCTGCAATCCGGAGGGCGGTTCCACTGCGCGCATCATCGAGGCGAACCCGGGAGAGCTGATTTTCTCATTTGACATCAATGATGATGCAGGCACACTCCAGCCGGACGGGGACTGCTGCGATGCCAATGAGGTGATCCGGTATTGTCTGACCAATGACAATAATAATCCGCCTGATGGGGTCAATGACAATATCAAAAGCGGCGTGGACTGCAACCTCGGCCGGGAAACCGGTCCGGGCAATGACCCGGGTCTGGCCTGCCCCGGAGGCGGCGGGGTCAGCAGGCTGCAGCCCCTGGCCCGGAATGTGGATGCTTTAAATTTTGTTTACCTGGATGAAGACGATGTCGCGATCGCTGCCCCGGTGGCGGCCAATGATCTTGATGATATTCGAAGCATTGAAGTCACCCTGGTGGCCCGGGCCGGCCGGGAATCCGGCGGTTTTTTCTTTCCCTATACCAACCGGAATGTTTATGAAAACGCGGAAGGCGCTACAATTTTACCGGCCCAGAACGACAAGTTCCGCCGGTTGCAGCTCACCACCAGCATCAACTGCCGGAACCTGGGAAGGGATTAAGTTTTGTTTGCATCAAAGGAGATCGGACACAAATGATCGGCCGAAATTTATGCAGCTGCGAGGATTCCGGGTATACCCTGATCGAGGTGCTCATCGCGCTGGCGATTTTTTCCATCGGGTTTATGGCCACCGGCGCGCTTCAGAGCTATGCCCTTAAGCAGACCGGCGATGCCGCTCAAAAAACCGAAGCCTGGACCATCCTTGAGGACCAGGTGGAATACCTCAAATCCCTGCCGTTTTACGCCAATGATAATGATGTGGATGACGACGGCGACGGTGACACGGACGAAGTCGACGAACTGTTTGTAGACGACGACGGGAACACCCCGCTTGACGCCGGCGGCCACAATGAAAACCGGCTGCAAAACCGGTACGCAGTGCACTGGCAGGTGGTGAATGACAGGCCGTTTGCCCAGGTGGCGGTGCCGCCGATTAATGCGGGGGATCCCGTGCTGCCGGACGTGGGCAACGGCAGCTACACCGTTTCCAAAACGGTTACGGTGGCGGTGACCCGGCCGGGAAAAGACCCGCAGACCGAGGCCCTGGCCATGGCCGAGTTCGTCAAGGTCTGGGCTGCGGATCCGGGCGGGATTCCCTGAGTTTTGTTTTTTTTAAATCAATCCATTGAAGGAAAATACCAGCATGCGCGGTTTAATCGAAAAATTCAAAAAACGCCGCTTGCGGGGCAGCCCCTTTCGCACCACACCCCTTAACGGCCCAAACAGCCAGGACGGGTCGATCATCGTGATCGCCCTGATGATCCTGGCAGTTATGACGGTCATCGGCCTGATGGCCGCCGATACCGTGACCACCGATAAGTTTATCGTCCGCAACACCGGCATTCACAAGCAGAACGCCAGCCTGGTGGAGGCTGCGGTCATGGAGGGCCTGCAGGAGATCGTTCAGATAGCGGATGACGACCCGGCCAATTTTGATGTGGACGAAGACCCATCCGACTGGTTAAACGACAAGGAGGATGTCTGGATCACCAACGATGCGGACGGCGACGCTATTTTAGACTGGTATGACAATGATTCCGCTCGAATGCTTAATGCCACTAACTCGGAAGGCGCCACGGATCCGAATCTTTTAACCATAAGGGGGGAAAACAACCTCGCTAACCTGCGTTACGCCATGGTCGGCTGGGACAGCTACACCTCCCCCAGCGGCGGCAGTGCGAGTCTGGTGGTGTCCGGGCCCGGTTCCAAAGCCATGTGGCGCACCGGCCGCATCCTGTCCGAGTATGTGTCTTTAGATGGTGATGGAGATGATCATGGGTTTGCCACGATGCGCATGGAGATCGGTTTTATGCGGAAGATTCCGATCAATTAAAATTTATTATTTTTCAAGGTGTTGACAACTTTTTTTGAAATCTATCATTGAGGTAAATCGCATAAAAAAAGGCAGGTGGAATATGAAACCTTTACAGCTTTTGATGACAAGGCGGATTCTGCGGGTGTTTGCCCTTTGCGCGGGGGTGTTTTTCGCCTGCCTGATGGACAACGGACCGGTCCATGCCTCCTGCATCGACCTTTCGGATGTCCCCCTGGACGTCCTGCAGGAGGAGGCCCCGGGGATCATTATGTTCTGCATCGACGATTCCGGCTCCATGGACTGGTCCATGGTCTGCCCGCCTCCGGAGCCCAACGGGGTTTTTGACGAGAACTACTATATTTTTGAAAACCCTGGGGATGATCACTATACCGGCAGCTCCTACAGCCAGAACCTGGAGGATAACGACGCGGAGAAGATGAAGTGGCAGTCCCAGTGGAACGGCTATAACTATATGTACTATGACCCGGAAACCTATTACGCGCCCTGGCCGGGCAAACAGGACGCGGACATCAACAACCCCCGCTCCAATCTGGTCATAAGCTCCTACACCTTAAACATGAACGCCCTCTGGTACTCCTGGGGCGGCGGGGCCGGCTCCATCACCACCCAGGATATTATAGACGCCGGCGGAGTGATCGTGGACAACTCGGACACCGGAACATCCGGGGATGAGGTGATCGAGCTGATTTTAGATAACAATAACTATTATAATTCGGGCATCGGCAGCTTTTCCACAGACGGGTCAAGTTCCAGCGCCTGGGGTTCGAGTACCAGCTCTTCTGATTGGCAGTCAAATTACCTTTATTCGAGTAACTCCAACAAGTGGTGTGTGGGCACCTGGACCTTTACCAACCTGGTGGAGGATGATTATGAGGTCTATGTCTGGTACGTGGAGTCCTCCAACCGGGGAACCGCCGTGAATTACAAGGTCTATGACAACGGGGACAATCAGGTGGCCTCCCATGATTTTAATCAAAGAGACAACGGCGGAGAGTGGCGGCTTCTGGCATCGGGTGTGCACCTGCCGGCTGGCAACGCCAGTGTTCAGTTAAAGCATTACTGCACCAGTACATCCAACAACCGGGCCTGCGCGGATGCGGTGAAGCTGGTGCGGGTGGCGGAGGCCACCGGAACCCCGGATATCGAGTTTGTGGGAGAGATACCCCCCTGGGGCAGCTCTTCTTCCGGCGAAGAATACGGGGATGATTATTTGTGGACCCCCACCGACGGGATCACCTATACCGCCACCTGGACGGCCAATATCTTAGACCCCACCCTGACCTATGATGTTTTGGCCCGCTGGGCCGGAGGGTCCGGCCGCCGGTCTCATGAGGTGGCCTACACCGTGACCCATGACGATGGAACCACCACCACATACGTGGACCAGAATGACAACCTGGGGGAATGGCGGATCATCGCCCAGGGCGTGAATTTTTCCGAGGGCGCCGGCCTGGTGACCCTGGAGCATACCCGGGACAGCACCTATGACCGGGCCTGTGCGGACGCGGTGGCGTTTATGCCGGCCCAGGCCGCCGGCGGGGTGAACGACATCGCAAGGCCCCATTACTATGTTCAGAACGATAACGGCACCTTCCTGGTGAACCTGATCAACAACACCATCGAGCACTATCGGGTGGAGCTTGATAATCCGGATGACATCGACGAGGTGGTCACCGAAGCCAAGCTGGTGCGGCTTACGGATGATGAGGCGGTCACCGCCGGCATTCGCACCGCCGAAAGCAGGAGCTATGAGGCGGAGCGGCAGAACTTCGCCAACTGGTACTCCTTTTACCGCCGCCGGGAGCTGAGCGCCAAAAACGCCATCGCCAACGTGATCGCCTCCATGAACGGGGTCTATATCGGGATTATTTCCATCAACGGCAACCTGCTGCAGCGCGCCTTGCCGGTCCGGGTGACCTTAGACGGTGTGACCTATGACCAGTCCCAGACCCTGCTGGATGCCCTGTATGCCTATAATTCAGACGGCAACACCCCCCTGCGGCCCGGTCTGGAAAAGGTCGGCAAGTATTTCAAGGGGGAATACCTCAAACCCACGGACTTTTCCGGGGACACGGAAAGAAACAGCGCGACTTACCCGTATTTCATAACGGAAAAGGGCGGAAGCTGCGAGCAGAGCTTCGCCATCGTCATGACCGACGGGTACTGGACCGAGGAAGCCCCCAGCGTGGGCAACGCGGATGCGGACGGGCCGGGCGATTGGGATGGTGATCCCTTCGCAGACGGGGTGTCCAACACCCTGGCGGATGTGGCCATGTACTACTATGAAACCGATTTAAACACCAGCCTGGCCGATGATGTGCCCATCACCCCCAAGGACCAGAACACCGCCCAGCACATGGTGACCTACACTGTCTCCTTCGGGGTCTCTGGGGACCTGGTTCCGGAAACCTACAACAACTGTCCCCTGGGGGAGTGTCCGGACAGCTGGCCCAACCCGTTTAACTCGGATTCCGCAAAAATCGACGACATGCTGCATGCCGCGATAAACGGCAGGGGAATCTATATCAGCGCGGACAGCCCCACGGAACTGAGCGAGGCCTTGCAGAGGCTGCAGCAGGATATCGAAAGCCGCCTGGGATCGGCCGCGGCCCTGGCCACCAACGCGGTGCAGCGCACCGTGGGCACGGTGCTTTACCAGGGCACCTATAATACCGCCGGCTGGTTCGGGGAGGTTAAGGCGCTGAAGGTTGATGTCGGAACCGGAGCGCTGGGCGAAGAGGTCTGGCGGGCCAGCGCGCATGTGCCGGAATGGAATTCCCGGAAGATCTTCTCTTATAACGGGTCATCCGGAATTGTATTTTTGGGATCAAACCTGACGGCAACCCAGGGGGACCTTCTTGAAGCAGGCGGCCTGGGCGCCGAAGCAGACGCCATTGTTGATTTTATTCGCGGGGACACCAGCAACAATACCAGCCACGGCGGGGATTTCCGGGTGCGGACCAACCCCATCGGCGACATTGTTCATTCCTCCCCCACCTACTTTAAGGGACATGTCTATATCGGGGCAAACGACGGCATGCTGCATGCTATAGACGCCGCCACCGGAGAAGAGGAGTTCTGCTATGTGCCCAACCTGGTCTATGATCACCTTTCCGCGCTGGTGGATCCCGGCTACAGCCATCGGTACTACGTGGACGCCACCGCGGAGGTCGCCAGCGTGGGAGACAGCGACCTGCTGGTCTGCGGTCTGGGCCAGGGCGGAAAGGGGTATTTCTGCTTGGATGTCACCAGCCCGGACAGCATGACCGCGGATAAGGTAAAATGGGAGTATCCCACGAGCACGGATGATGATATGGGGTATAGCTACAGCCGGGCGGAGATCGCAAAGACCCGGGCCGGTCAGGTGGTGATCTTCGGCAACGGGTATGACAGCGTCAATCAATCCGCCGTGCTTTACGTGCTGAATACAGCGGACGGGTCTGTGCTCAAAAAGATCGACACCGGGGTTACCGGCTGCAACGGACTTTCCACCCCGGCCCTGGTTGACGTGGATGTCGACGGATACGTGGATTTCGCGTTTGCCGGGGACCTGAGAGGCAATATGTGGAAGTTTGACCTGCGCGGCGATTCCGTGGATGGGTGGCGGGTCTACTACACCACGGGAACCACGCCCATGCCCCTGGTCACCGTAAAAAACGCCGGCGGGATCGAGCAGCCCATTACCGCGGCCCCGGAGGTCATGCTCGACTGCGTCATTTCTGAGTTCGGGGATGGCCTGATGGTGATTTTCGGCACGGGAAGGTACCTGACCGCGGATGACCTGGGGGATACCACGGTTCATACCTTTTACGGCATCTGGGACTGGAGCGATCTCTGGGAGCAGAATCCAGAAGAGGGCTTAGGCACTGCCCAGACCAAATACCTCGGAACCTTGGGAACCGACCGGTCCGTGTCCAATGTCTCTGAAAAATGCCTTCAGGGGCAGATCGTGGAGTTGACCGCAGGGGATTATCTTATCCTGACCGATAACCCGGTTGACTGGTACGACCCCGTGACCGATCTGGGCACCCACATGGGCTGGTTTTTTGACCTGCAGGCGGCGTCTGGTGAACGCGGAATAAGGGAGCCCCTGCTGCGTGCAAACGGGGTGGTGGTCATGACCTCCACGATTCCTTCCGACTCGCCCTGCGAGGCCGGCGGCAGTTCGGTGCTCTACCAGTTGGACGCCTGCACCGGCGGGCGCACGGATGACCCGCAGTTTGACGTGGATGGCGACAATGATGTGGACGACGATGATGTAATCGATGACCTGCCGCCCACCGGCCTGAAACATGATAGGATTCTGTTCGAGCCGCTTGAAATCGGTCCTATGCTGTATCTTTCGGATTCCGAGGCCGGCATCAATCCCATGCCGGTACCCAAGATTCCGACCGGCATGCTGTTCTGGCGGATGCTTCAGTAGATGGATACGGGTTTATAAAAGTAGACAATAGAAGGAGAAAAGCGCATGGGATTTAAAATCAATTACAAACCGGTTTATATCCTTCTGGCGGTCCTGATGATTTCGGGGGCGGCCGGGCTTCTGCCGGCAATCTGCAAGGCCGAAGAACCAGCATCCGATGCGGAAGCGATCGGTTCGGAGCCGGGCGCGGTTTTTAAAAAAATCAAGCCTCCGCCGGAATTTAACGCCGGAAAAATTCTTAAATCCGGTAATGTTGAGGATTTTTTCGACGTGGTGGGGGAGGTCACCCTTATTGAGGACGATCGGATCGTTGTGGGGGACCTGGGGTTTACCATCGCCCCGGGGGTTTCCACGGCCGGAATCAGGCAATGGTCCCCGGTGGGGCTTCGGCTCAATAAGGCCGGGGAGGTCGTCACCTGTGAAAAATTAAAGGATGTTCCCCATTAACAAAAGCCAAAGGTGT
Source organism: uncultured Desulfonema sp. (assembly GCA_964522535.1). Classification (GTDB taxonomy): domain Bacteria; phylum Desulfobacterota; class Desulfobacteria; order Desulfobacterales; family Desulfosalsimonadaceae; genus DYLE01. The sequence goes on along the minus strand of CAZFWD010000203.1, from coordinate 2,313 downwards.
GAACTGATGATCAAAACGGTTTTAGTGGCGGTGTTGTTATTGCTGGTGGCGGTGCCGGCGGCCGGTGAATACTATCAGTACAGGGATGCCCAGGGGAACCTGCGGTTTACGGATGACCCCGCCAACCTGCCCGAGGATCAGCGGCCGGATTTACAAACCTTTGAATCGGCTCAGCCCATTCCGCAGGCCCAGCCGGAAAAAGCGGATGTATCGCCGGTTTCCGGTCGAAAAGAGAACCTGTCGGCTTCGCCTTCCCCCTGGGAGGAGAAGGTCCGGCAATCCGGACAGGCGCTGGACACCCTGCGGGCGGAATTAAGCCGCACCGCTGGGTCGCTTCGGGAGCGACAGAAAGCGCTTGAGACACAGGCTCCCGGCAAAGAGGCATCCGCCAGGGAGAAAGTCATTTACGCGGAACAGGTAGAGGCCTTAAACCTTGACATCGAGGCGTACAACAAACAGCGTGAGGTGTTTAACGAAAAGGTAAACGCTTTTAACGCTCAAATCGGACGGGGTGAAAGCAGAGCGAGCAGCTTTTCCGAGTGAAAAAAGCCATGCATTGACCGGAAAGCGGTTTTTCCGTTGAACTGAAGATCTCCTTAACTCCCGGTGGGTCGAGAACCTGTCGGGCGTGAAATATCAGGGAATACCCCGCTTTTCGGTTTTTTTTACCTTGAGCATCCTTCCCGTGTTGCAAAATCCTCAGACTTCCCCTAAGCTCTTTACGGGTAAATCTTAAAACGTGTTGCCGGTTATCGGCATTCAGGTTTTTACCGTAAACCGTAAATTGTAAACCGTAAACGGTTATAAAAAAGATGCAGGTGGGTTTCCCATGCCCGAGAGCAAAGAACATCCGTTTTCAGACCAGACCATCTGCCTGGCCCTGATCAAACAGGGGCTGATCTCCAGGGAGCAGGCCAAAAAGGTCTTCCGGCAAAAGGAGAAGGTGAGGGCCGGGATTGAAAAAACCAAGCAGGCGCGCAGCAAGGGTATCCCCGCGGACAGCCGGATCATCAACCCCACAACGATCATCGACGTGATCTGCGCCCTTGGCCTGGAGCGGGCCGGCAAGCCCGACCAGGTCATCGACGAGGACACGGTCTATCAGGCGCTCGCGGCCGAGTGGGGCATCCCCTACCAGAAGGTCGATCCGCTCAAGCTGGAACTCAACCTGGTCACCACCACCATCCCCCGCAGCTTTGCCATGAAACACCTGGTGCTTCCCGTCGGCGTGACGGACGGCAGCCTGGTGGTGGCCGCCTCAAACCCCTTTGACACCGAGGTGATCGAGGATATCTCCCGGGTCAGCCATATGCCGGTCCGAGTGGTGGTCTCTTCCAAGACCGATATCATCCGCTTAATCGACGAGCTGTTCGGTTTTAAGCGTTCCATTGCCCAGGCGGAGATTTATTTTACCGGTCCGTCCGTGGATCTGGGGAACCTGGAGCAGTATGTCCGGCTCAAATCCCCGGATGAGCTTCCGGCAAACGACCAGCACATCGTCAATGCCGTCAATTACCTGCTGAACTACGCCTTTGAGCAGCGCGCTTCCGATATCCATATCGAACCCAAGCGGGATATCCTGCTGGTCCGCATGCGCATCGACGGGGTGCTGCACACGGTGTACCGGCTGCCCAAAAAGGTGCATTCCGCGATCATCAGCCGGATTAAGAACCTTTCCCGGCTGGACATGGCGGAAAAAAGGCGACCCCAGGACGGCCGGATCAAGACCGACATGGGGGAGGCCGAGGTGGAGATCCGGGTCTCCTCGGTGCCCATGGCCTTTGGCGAAAAGCTGGTGATGCGGATCATGGACCCCCAGGTGCTTTTTCAGGACTTAGAGGAACTCGGGTTTACGGCGGATGATTTTAAGCGGTATCACCGTATGATCTCCAGGCCCCACGGCATGGTGCTGGTCTGCGGCCCCAACGGCAGCGGCAAATCCACCACACTCTACTCCACCCTGAGGCGGATATCCACCCCGGAGATCAATATCACCACCATTGAGGACCCCATCGAGATGGTGCATGAGGATTTTAACCAGATCGCGGTTCAGCCGGCCGTGGGCATTACCTTCGGCACGATCATTCGAAACATTCTGCGCCAGGACCCGGACATCATCATGGTAGGCGAGCTCAGGGATCTGGAGACCGCCCAGAATGCCGTGCAGGCCGCCCTCACCGGGCACCTGGTGCTCTCCACCCTGCACACCAACGATGCGCCGTCAGCTATTGTCCGGCTGCTGGATATCGGGGTTCCCCACTTTCTGGTTCAGGCGGTGCTGACCGGTACGGTTTCCCAGCGGCTGGTTCGAAA
>CAZFWD010000202.1:0-18462 GCA_964522535.1 uncultured Desulfonema sp. | reverse complement strand
GGAAGCCGTAAAACGCCTGAAAAAAGGGGATTCGAGCTGGCTGACGTCCGACTTTATGCTTAACGGCTATATCGGCAACCTGGAGGCGTTCGGCGGGGTATGGGGGGAAGTGATCAATGATCTGGCCGCCTCGGACGGCGAGCCGGTCCTTTTTCACTGCACCGGCGGAAAGGACAGGACCGGCACCTGTGCCGCCTTGATTCTGCTGTTGCTGGGGGTTCCGGAGCAGACCGTCATCGACGACCACCAGTTGTCCAATACCTACATCAAAGAGCTGCTTCCTCGAATATTTGCGCTGATGGCCGCCTACGGCGTGGATCCGGAGGTGATTGCGCCTTATTTGACCGCACCCCGGGAATGCATTCTGGCGGTTCTGGATTATATCCGAGAGCACTACGGCTCGGCCGCGCGATACCTTGCGGTCAAGGCGGGGGTGAACACGAAAAATCAGGAGATTCTGAAACAGAAACTCCTGGTGTGAGGCTATTGTTGAGTATCCACCTCCGTGATCGCCAGATCGTCGATCCAGACGGTGCCGTTGGTAAAAAGCAGCGCTAGGGTGATACTACGCCCATTGGGCGGCGCAATGGCGGTAAAGGTAAGGTTTTTCCAGTCATTGACCCCCTTCATTTCCGACATCAGGTCGATGGTGGGAACCGGTGTAACCCTTTCCGGCCTGAAGTTGAAGCGGATTGCCGGTGCTTGAAAATTCGGGCTGTAGCCCAGGTTTTTGGCCTTCACCCATACGCTCAGCCGGTAGGTTTTTCCCGGAGTGACATTATCGATGCTGGCTTCCGCATTGAGGGTGACATTGCCACCGGGGGGTTTGATGTCGATCATGTAGGCGTATCGGCCGCTGTGTTTTTCCACCTCGTCAAACCGGCATTCCGCGGAGGTGTCTCTGAGCACCCTGATGTTCCATCCCGAGGGAAGGGTGTCGGTTTTTTTGAGGTCAAAACCGCCGTTGTAGACCAGGTTTTCGGTTTTACCGATCGCCGCTGAAGCGGCAAGCAGGAAGCCGATCAGGGCCATGAGAATGATCCCGTTTTTTTTCATTACGCCCCCTTTTCGAAATAATCATCGGAAGTGTTGCGCCGTGATTCCATTTTTATTTTTTTTTAATCTATATCATGAAGAAGCATTAGGCAAGGAAAAAAACATCCCGATCCGGGAAATCCGCTTTATTATCAAGCTGTAAAAATCTAAGATGCAAAAAGAATATCGCCAAACGGGCGATTGGCCGCGGCGGGAGGCGTTTGGCGAAGAGCTTGCGCCCGCGCCGCGGGTAATTTTTTATTGACACCCAAGGGGTTCTCATGTTTGATTATTCAATACAAGGACGTATCTTCCACCCGACAGGCGGTGAAACAGAATCTTCGGTAAGCAAAGGAGGGGTTTATGAGAGCGTATGAGCGGCTTGTCTTGTTTGCGTGTTGTGTTGCGGTGAGCCTCTGTTTCGTTTCGTGCGCCGAGAAAAAAAAAGGCGAGGTGATCGTGTCGGATCAGGAGTTTATCATCAGACAGGACACGGATCATTCCTTTGTGATCGACGCCCGGGGCAAGTTGCAGAACATCGGGGACGTGGATGTCAAGAAGGTGGTGGTCACCGGGTACTGTACCTCCTGCGGGGAGGTTATCGAAAACGGAAAGTGGTTTGTCAGCGATGTTGAGAAAACCCCGGAGCAGAAAGATATCGTCAGCTATATCGCCGTCGGCGACGAGGCGGAATTTGAGTTCAGGGAGGTCGCCTTTATGATGGTGCAGGCCGGCAAAAAACCGGACAAACTGCCTGATGGGCTTGAGATAAAGATTTCGTCCTTTGACACCGTCAGCGAGTAGGGGCTGTATTGGCTTATCGCATGGGCGCTTGAATCAAAGGGTGTGCAGCCTGTCTCCCCCGATGACCGTAAACCCTCTGTCCGCCAGAACCCGTATAGCTTCGTCGGGCCGGTTGAAACGAAAGATCATGATCGCCCGGTCCCCCGTCTGTTTGATAAACGCATACATGTATTCGACATTGATGCCGGCGTTTTTAAGAACCGCGAGGATGCGGTGAAGACCCCCGGGCCGGTCTTCCACTTCGACAGCGACCACCTCGTTTTTCTGGGCCGTGAGGCCGTTGTCCCGCAGGGCCTTCTCAGCCTTTTCGTTGTCGTCGACGATCAACCTCAGAATGCCGAAATCAGAGGTGTCCGCCAGAGAAAGCGCGTGAATATTGACCTGGGCCAGCGCCAGGATTTCGGCAACCTCCGACAGCCGCCCGGTCCTGTTTTCAAGGAATATGGATATCTGCTCGGCTTTCATGGCTTTCCTCCCTTGCTTTTTGAGTCCTTTTTTGGGGTCGGCGGTTGAATTCTTTTTAAATTTCACGTTTATCGATGACGCGGCTTGCCTTGCCCTCGCTCCGCGAAATCGACCGGGGTTCCGCCAGCTTTATTCGGGCCGATATCCCCAGGGTTTCCTTGATATCTTTGGCGATTTTGTTTTCAAGCTGCTGAAGCTGTTTGATCTGGTCGGAGAATACCTTTTCGCTGACCTCGACCTGAACCGTGAGGGTATCCAGGTTTTTTTCCCTTTCAACGATGAGCTGGTAATGGGGTTCCACCCCTTCTGTCTGCATGAGCAGGCTCTCGATCTGGGACGGAAAGACGTTGACCCCGCGAATGATGAGCATGTCATCGGTCCGGCCGCTGATTTTTTTCATTCGAACATGGGTTCGGCCGCAGATGCAGGGTTCCGGGTTGAGGGCGGTGATGTCCCGGGTGCGATAACGGATGAGCGGAAAGGCCTCCTTGGTGATCGTGGTAAAGACGAGCTCGCCGGTTTCTCCATAGGGTAGAACATCCCCGGTTTCGGGGTTGATGATTTCCGGAATGAAATGGTCTTCAAAAACATGCAGTCCGTTTTTCGCCTCATGGCATTCGATGGAGACGCCCGGTCCCATCACCTCGCTTAATCCGTAGATATCCACGGCGGTCAGGTGCATTCTGTTTTCGATTTTCTGACGCATATCCTCGGACCAGGGCTCAGCCCCGAAGATGCCGTATTTGAATTTCAGGTCCTTGAAGGATACCCCCATCTCTTCGGCCGCCTCCGCCAGGTGCAGGGCGTAGGACGGGGTGCAGGTCAAGACGGTCGGTCTGAAATCCCTCATGATCAGCACCTGGCGTTTCGTGTTGCCGCCGGAAACCGGAATCACCGAAGCCCCCAGTTTTTCAGCCCCGTAATGAACCCCCAGGCCGCCGGTAAACAGACCGTATCCATAGGCGTTATGGATGATATCATCGCAGGAGGTGCCCCCGGCGACAAGGGATCTGGCCATGATTTCCGCCCAGGTGCTGATATCCCTGGCCGTGTATCCCACCACCGTGGCCTGCCCCGTTGTTCCCGAAGATGAATGGATGCGCACCACGTTCGCCATGGGAACGGCAAACATGCCGTAGGGGTAGTTCTCCCGCAAATCCTGTTTTGTCGTAAATGGGAGCGATTTCAGGTCCTCAAGGGTTTTCACGTCTCCGGGAAGGATTCCAACCTCATCCAGTTTTTTTCGATAAAACCCGACAGCGGCGTAAACCCGGGAGAGGGTGGCCTGAAGCCTTTTGATCTGGATGGCTTCTATGGCCTCTCTGGGCATGGTTTCATATTCCATGTTGTAAATCATCGAAAACCTAATCCTTTGTGTTTTTTCGCGTTGTCAATCGACCCGGGATCGGCAAAAATTGTTATCCATTTAGGGTTGCTTTAAATTCCGGCTTTCTTTTTTCAAGAAAGGCCCGGGTCCCCTCTTTGGCGTCCGCGCTGGCCATGCAGAGCGCAAAGGCGTTGATCTCAATGTCGCAGCCTGTTGCCAGATCCACGTTCAGGCCCTGGTTGATCGCCTGTTTCGCGGCATTTACGGAAACCCTTCCCTTGGATGCGATATCCCTTGCGGTTTTGAGGGTTTCATCCATGAGCTGGTCAGGCGCAACAACCTTGTTTACAAACCCCGCCTCGAACCCTTCCCGGGCCGAGAGCATTTTGCCCGTAAAGATCATTTCCTTGGCCCGGTTTTTCCCGATAATCCGCGCCAGCCGCTGGGTGCCGCCGAACCCGGGAATAAGCCCTAAAGTGATTTCCGGAAGCCCGAACCGCGCATTTTCAGACGCGTAGATGAAGTCGCACGCCAGGGCCAGCTCAAGCCCTCCGCCGAGGGCGAACCCGTTGACCGCCGCGATCGCCGGAAGAGGGAGCGCCTGCAGCCGGTCCATGGTTTTATGCCCGTTGGTCACAAAGGATTTTCCGGAAAGGGCGGTCAGTTCCGCCAGTTCCGCGATATCCGCTCCGGCCACAAAGGCCTTTTCACCCGCTCCGGTGATGATCAGGACCCGGGCGTCCGGGTTGTTCTTCGTCTCGTCGATGGCCTGACGGAGCTCGTTAAGCAGCCGCGTGTTGAGCGCGTTTAAGGATTTGGGGCGGTTGATGGTGAGAATGACGATTCCCCCGTTCATCTCAAGGATAAGGTTTTCATAGCCCATGCGACGGTCCTCCGGTATGCGTTTCATTGAGGTTGTTGGTCTGTTCTGGCTCATTAAAACAACGCGACGGTTTTGTCAAACACATCGTTTTTGGGCTCATGGTATCATCGGATGCAACCGTTTGATAAAAAACCGGATTTATTTTATTGACATCATTCATTCTTTTTATTTAGCATCATTTATTTTTTGGATAGTTACGATTTTTGGGCTCGCGCGGGAGCGCTCTTTCAGCGCAAGTCGGTGCTGTTGAGGGTTGAATGGATACCCAATGAACGAAACAACGGTTTTATCGGTATACAAGCGGTATGCGAAAACCTATGACCGGCTTTTCGGCCGGGTGTTTGAACACGGCCGAAGGCGGGTGGTGGAGGAGATGGCCTGCCGGCCCGGGGAGAAGGCGCTGGATGTGGGCGTCGGCACCGGACTTTCCCTGAGTTTCTATCCGAAGCATACCACGGTGATCGGGATTGACCTGTCGCCCGATATGCTAAAAATGGCCAATAAACAGGTCAAGGCCGCGGGTCTGAACCATGTCTGCCTGTCCCTGATGGACGCCCAGCACCTGAGCTTTCCGGACAACACCTTTGACAAGGTGACCGCCATGTACGTGGCCTCCGTTGTGCCCCGGCCCGATGTCATGATATCCGAAATCAAGCGGGTCTGCAAACCGGACGGGGACATCTTTATTTTAAACCATTTCAGCAATCACCATCTTTTACCCCGGCTGCTCGAATCCCTTCTGATCCCGTTTGAGAGCATTCTCGGGTTCCGTCCGTATTTTCCCCTGGACCGTTTCATGGCGGATTCGGGCCTGCATGTGGTGTCCACCCTGCCGGTCAATATGTTTGGATACTGGACCTTGATCCACGCAAAGAACGCCTGAGCCGACAGGCGTATCACCGAAAAAAAGGGCTGGGTTGATCTGAGAAGAACACGGCATTGAAAGGGAGAAAAAAATGGAAAACCAAATCCCCTCCGCCCTTTGCTTCACCCATGCCCAGCGGTATGTAAAGGCAAAACCCAAAGCGATCAAAAAAATCGTGATTCTTCTGGGAAGCCCCAGAAAAACCGGCACCAGCAAAACCGAGATTTTGACGACAGCGGTCGCCGATGGTTTTCGGAATGCCGGCGCCGAGGTTGAAACGATTTATCTGAGGGATAAAGAAATCCACCCCTGCCAGGGATGTTTTTCCTGCTGGACCAAAACCCCCGGCAAATGCATTTTCAACGATGACGTGGCCGGCATTATGAAAAAGTCCGATGAAGCGGACCTTCTGGTGTTCGCCGCGCCGCTCTATCACTTCGGCATTCCCGCCCTGATGAAGGCCTATATCGAAAGAACCCTGCCCATGATTCAGCCGTTTCTGATCACAAGGGAGGACGGGAAAACCACGCATCCGGTGAGGCAGGGGTATCGGTATCGCCAGTATGTGTTGATCATCGGCGTGTGCGGATTTCCGGAGGTGGCGCATTTCGGGGCGTTTTCCGCGAACTTTCATTACATCGCCAATGCCGGCGGCAGCTTCGGGTATAACATCGTGGCGGAGATTTACCGCCCCCTGGCCGAAACCCTCAACAACCCGTTTTATCAGGCCGAAAATGATCGGGTCCTCGACCTGGCAAAAACCGCGGGGCATGATCTGGTCGCAAACGGCGCGATTGAAGAGGGGATCATCAATGCGATTGCCGACGTTCGGTTGAATCAACAGGAGGTTTTTGACGCCGCCAACAAGGCCTGGGAACTCTGCATCAAGGAAGGCATCACCATGCCGCAATTCCAGGCCAAGCTCTCGGGTCAAGACCCTTTATGATTGATCTGTTCCGGCTCGGCGGCGCAAATTCCAAGCCTTTGACAAAATTCGTCACGGGCCGGACAAAAAACGAAAATTCTCATTTCCCAACCGGTTTCAGATTCCTGCCGCGGTTTCTCGGACCGCTTAAATTATCAATAAAATTAGTTCTTAATCATTTTTATGAGTTTTATGTGTTGCGTGGTTTAATTTTTGCAGGCTTAATTGCAACGACGGGAATCACTAACGAGTCATTTTTAAGATGAATTCATATCAACGGCATGAGGAGACGGACACATGAAAAACGCGGTGTGGAGATGGACATTATGGGCCTGTGCGTTGACCGCCATGGTTATTCTGGGGTTCGGCGGCATGAATTCGGGCATGTGCCGGAATATCGACGATGATCCCCATCAGACCGGTCTGCGCGCTCCCACCCCGGAGGAGGTGGCGTGGCAGAACAAGCACATGACCCGGGTCAAGAAGGTGAAATTAAACAAGCTCGGCCTGGAACGGGTCAACCAGTGGCGAATGCAGCAGGGCCTGTTGCCCCTGACCGAAGCGGATGCCGAGGTCGTTGAAAAGGGGAATGAAACCGAAGGCAGTCTCGGGGAAGCTTTGCCCGGCGAGGTATTCGAAGGAGATCTTCCCCAGGCGGAGTTGCCTCCCGATGTGGATAACAGTGACCTCATCTATTTCCCGCCCATTCGATCCCAGGGGGCCATCGGCTCCTGCGCCTGTTTCAGCTCAACATACTATACCATGACCCACATGTATGCCTGGCAGCATGAGATCGACGCCAAAAACGGGGGCGACACCACCCGGTTCAGCCCCAAGTGGACCTATAACATGATCAACGGCGGCGGCGACAACGGAAGCTGGTTCTCGGGGGCTTACAGCATCGCGTTAAAAAACGGGCCCGCCACCTGGGCGGAGTTTCCCTACGATTCGGATTACCGGGAATGGTGCCTGGATAAAAATGTCTGGCGAAACGCCATCGACCGGCGGTTCGACCAGACCGGATACGTCTATGACCTGCGTCAGAATTCGGGCATTGAATCCCTCAAGGCGATGCTCAATAACGGCTATGTTCTTAACTTTGCGACCTATGTCAGTTCATGGCAGTATACCACCATAAAGGATGATCCCGCCACTTCGGCCGATGATGCGTTTGTCGGCAAGGCCTGCGCCTTCTGGGTCAACGGGACATCCGGCGGCCACGGCATGACGGTGGTGGGGTATCATGACGAAATTTGGGTGGACATCAACGGCAACGGAAGCGTGGATTCGGGCGAAAAAGGCGCATTCCGCATTGCCAATTCCTGGGGAACCGGTTGGCGGGAAGGGGGATTTACCTGGTTTGCCTACGACGGGCTGAAGAACCCCTCCGCGGTTGCGGGCGGCCCGAGCGCGAACCGAGGGGAAGGGTGGTGGTACGGCAAGGCCTACTGGATCACCCCCAGGGGCTATGTTTACCAGCCGGCTATGGTCGCGGAGTTCACCCTAAACCACCTTAAACGCAGCCAGCTTCGCATGTCGCTGGGCATCTCCGACACCACGCATTTCACGCCGACCGCCACCTGGACCCCCGCCATGATTTACGCCCAGGGCGGTCTGTATGCCTTTGACGGCAGCACCACCGCAGTGGACGGCAGCTTTGTATTTGATTTCACGGATATCGCCCCCAGCGGCGCGGGCGGCACCAACCGCTATTACCTCGGCGTGTATGACAGCGCCTCCGGGGATCCCGCCCTGCTGTCCGCCTACCAGCTCATTGACGTGGCCAACGGAAACATCGCCACCGCCTGTTATGATCTGCCCCTGGAGGTCGATGCGGGCCAGGCATACGCGTATGTGGATTACTACTACGACGACGGCAACCTGCGGCCCACCGCGGTGGCCTACGCGGACCCGACATCCGGCCAGGCCCCGTTGCTCGTTAATTTCGACGGCAGCGGGTCCAGCGATCCGGACGGGACCCTGGTGTCCTTTGCCTGGAATTTCGGGGACGGCATCAACGGCTCGGGGCAAACCATTTCCCATGAGTATGACGCCGAAGGCGACTACATCGCCACTCTCACGGTCACGGACGACAAGGGCGCCACCCATGCGGACGCGGTCTCCATCAGCGTGTCCCCGCCGCCGCCCAAGGCCATCTATGTGTCCGATATCGTCATGGGGCTTGTGGTCCACGGTAAAAATACCGCGGCCGAAGCCACTGTTTATATCCTGGATGAGGACGGCGCGCCGGTGGCCGGTGCAGCCGTGTCCGGCGTCTGGAGCGGCCTGGTGAGCGGTTCCGCTTCCGGGACCACGGGCGGCGGTGGCAGCGTGGTCCTGGTTTCCGCAAACAGCAAGAGCACCGGCACCTTCACGATTACGGTAAGTGGCGTGTCCGCCTCCGGATATGTTTATGATTCAGGGCTGAACCTGAAAACCTCCGCCTCCATCTCCAACGGCGATACCCCCAACCAGAAGCCCGCGGCCAACGCCGGGCCGGACCAGACCGTGGATCTGGGGGATCCTGTGACCCTGGACGGTTCGGGGTCTTCGGATGCCGACGGAACCGTGGTCTCCCATGCCTGGAACTTCGGGGACGGCGGTTCGGCCACCGGGGCGGTGGTCTTCCACACCTACGCCGCTGCCGGCATCTATACGGCCACCCTCACGGTAACGGACAATGACGGCGCAACCGATACGGATACCGCCTCGATTACGGTCGTCGACGGCTCGGCGAATCAGCCGCCCACCGCGAATGCGGGCAGCGATCGGACGGCCCTGGTGGGTGATGCGCTGTCCTTTGACGCTTCGGGGTCTTCGGATCCGGATGGGACCATCGTGTCGTTTGCCTGGAACTTCGGGGACGGCGAAACGGCAACCGGCATGACCGCCTCTCATGCCTATGCCGCGGCCGGCAGTTACACGGTCACCCTCACGGTCACCGATGATGACGGCGCCACCGACACGGATACGGCCGTCGCAACGATCAGCGACGGGTCGGTCCACGATATGGTGGTCTCCAATATCACCATGTCTCCGGCCTACAAGGGGGTCAACAAGGAGATGAATGTCACGGTCACGGTCGTTGACGACGCCGGCCATCCCGTGGCCAACGCCGCGGTCACCGGCCGGTGGGGCGGTCTTTTCAGCGGAACGGTTTCGGGTGTGACCGGTTCGGACGGCAAGGCGCGTTTTCTGTCTTCCAAGACCAAAAACACCGGCCTGGTCAGCTTCACCATCGTCGACGTGACCGCATCCGGATACGTCTATGATGCGGCCGGCAGCGTGACCAGCGCTTCCGCGAATCTGTAATCCGCATCAGACCGGGTATCTTTCAAGGCAGCCGCTTTTGGGCGTGTCGCTCAAGAGCGGCTGCCTTTTTTGAGGCTTTCTCCGTTTGTCGCAAAAAAATGATCGGGAAATTTTTTCATGACCCCATCTCTGGCGTCGCCACCCCTGACTGCGATGGCTCCTAGGCTAAAAGGGGAGTGGAAAGGTGTTTCGCCGTCAATTCCTTCGTTTTGACCGACCGACTTTCAATGCCCATCGGCTTGCCCGATATGCCTCAAGCGCTTTCTAACCCAGCGGATTTTAAACCTTGACACACAAGCCGAATCTCGTCATATTTTTAAACAGTAAAAACAAATTTTTCGTACGCCGGGCCAAGCTTTGGTATTTTTTATTGATGAATGCTTTTACGGGAAAGGCTTAGCCGGCCACAAGGAAGGTCGCCCCTTGACACCAAAAGCGTTGAGTTGTTCAAACTTATCTCAAACCGGAGGATGACGCGATGAAAAGCATAATGAATTTGTTTGAAAAACAGAACTGGGAGCCTGCAGGGGGTTATCCTGAGGGCACGGTGAAAAAAACACTCAGGGACGAAAAAGGCGCCAAGACGGTTTTGTTGAAATATCCGGCAGGATCTAAGATGGAAGCCCATTCGCATGTTACCACGGAACAGCACATCGTGTTGGAGGGCTCTTATACCAGCGAAGGAGCAACCTATCCCTCGGGTTCTTATCAGTTGATCACAGCCCATGAAAATCACGGCCCCTTTGAATCGAAAGAGGGCGCGCTGATTCTGGTGGTCTGGGATCCCTACATCTAAGCGACTAGAAAAGAAAAAGAGAGGGACCGTCCCTCTCTCTCGTCTCTCTCTCCCCCCACCGCTGACCCCATGGCGCGCCTGGCCCGATTCGAACGGGCGGCCTACGGATTAGAAGTCCGTTGCTCTATCCGGCTGAGCTACAGGCGCGTTTTGTTAAAAAAAATTAGTTAACATGATTTGCGTTTTTTGTCCATATCAAATACAATGAAATCAAGATCGCGCAAGACCATCGCAAAGGGATGACGGCTCGGAAAAAAGAGGCATTCAAGATAAAAGGCGCCGGGATTTAAGAAGCGTTTATCATGGGTAAGAAAAAAAAGACAGCGGGTTCCGAAACAGGGGCGAGCAAAAAAGATTCGATTACCGACCGGTCCGCCTACGAGATTCCGAAAAAGGGGGAGGCCAAAAGCCTTGTCGCCTATGATCCCTTGCAGCGCTATCTGGCGGAGATCAGCCGGTACCGGTTGCTTACCCGTGAGGAAGAGATCGAACTCGGCAAGCGGGTGCAGGAGCAGGACGACACCGATTCCGCTTATATTCTGGCCACCTCCAACCTTCGGCTGGTGGTCAAAATCGCCCTGGAGTTTCAGCGGGTGTGGATGCAGAACCTGCTGGACCTGATTCAGGAGGGCAACATCGGACTGATGCAGGCGGTTCAGAAGTTTGATCCCTACAAGAACGTCAAGTTCTCTTACTATGCCTCCTTCTGGATAAAGGCCTATATCCTCAAGTTCATTATGGACAACTGGCGCCTGGTGAAGATCGGCACCACCCAGGGGCAGCGGAAGCTGTTTTTCAGGCTTAAAAAAGAAAGGCAGAGTCTGATCGACCAGGGGTTTGATCCCCACACCAAGCTGCTTTCCGATCGGTTGGGGGTTTCGGAAGAGGAGATTACGGAGATGCACCAGCGCCTGGACGGGTGGGACCTTTCCCTGGATGCGCCTCTGAAGGAGGATTCCGATACGGAACGGGGGGAGTTTTTAAGCTCCGGGGCCGAATCCATTGAAAGTCAGATGGCCAAAAAGGAGATCGAGACCCTACTCAGGGAAAAGGTCGCGGCGTTCAGAAAGCAGCTCACCAAACGGGAGCTGGAGATATTCGACAACCGGATTTTTACCGACACCCCGCTGACCCTTCAGGATATCGGGGATAAATATAAGATTTCAAGGGAGCGGGTTCGCCAGCTTGAAAAAAATATCATAAAAAAGATGAAAGCCTATTTCCAAAGTGAAATTCCTGATTATGATCTATATAAATGAGGCTTTCGTCAAAAGGCGACAGAGGGATTTGTGAAGCATGGGGTAGAAATCATGAAAAGAATAATTTTTACAGTTGTTTTTATCATATGTATGGCGTTGGGTTGCGGTTTTCATGCAAAAAAATCAAAACCCCCTGCGCCTGCGGCCGAAACCCGGCAGCCAGCCGTGCCGGGGGGCAGTTACTATTTGTTTTTGGAGAAACAGATTCAGGCGAACCTGGGGAATCTGCAAGGGGCCGTTGATTTTCTGGAGCAGGCCGTTTCCAAGGATCCGGCATCATTGTATCTGAAGGAGGATCTGGCGCTGCTCTATCTGCAGAACAAGGAAAATGAAAAGGCCTTAGGCCTGGTCGGGGAAATATTGACGCAGGACCCGGATTCCGTCGACGCCCTGATCCTGGACGCCACCCTCAGAAAGGCCCTGGATAAGAATGCGGACGTAAAACCGCAGTATGAACGGGTGCTGGCCAACAGTCCCGAACTGAAAAACATCTATCTGGTTCTGGGCAAGATGTACATGGATGAGGGGGACTTAGATAACGCGCTGCGCGTGTTTGAACGGATGACCCGGCAGTTTGAAAAGGATTATACCGGCTATTTCTATGTGGGCCTGCTCCACGGGGCCAAGAAGGATATCGATCAGGCGGAGGCCGCTTTTATCAAAACCCTGGAGCTCGCCCCGGAGCTGATTGAACCGCGCATGGAACTGATCAAGATTTATCAGTCGAACAAGCAGCCGCTTAAGGTGATCCATGTCTACGAGGAGATCCTTGAGCGGCACCCCGGAAACATTCCGGCCGCCATAGAGCTGGGGCTTTTATACCACAACAATTTCAGGACCGGGGCCGCGGCGTCGCTTTTCAAGGAGCTGGGCAAAAAAAGCGTAAACGATCCCAATGTGGTGCGGGCGGTGCTTCGGAACCTGATCCTTCAGAACCGGAACGCGGATGCGGTGGTCGTGCTTGAGGGGATGCTGAACGGCGCGCCGGAGAACTCCGAGCTCCATTATGCCGCGGGCATCGCCTACTACACCCTTGAAAAAATGGACAAGGCCCTGGCGCGGTTTGCGTCGGTAAGGCCCGAAGCGGATTTTTATCCGGACGCGGCGCTCCATATGGCCATCATCCATTACAAGGACGAAAAGATCGATGAAGGGATTGCGGTGCTGGAAGGGGCCTACGCGGCGGCCTCGGACAAGGTCAAGGTCCAGATCATTCCCTACCTGAGCTCCTTTTATGTGGATAAGGGCTGGTTTGACGAAGCCGCGGCCATAATTGGAAAGGGGCTCGAGATCGCGCCTTCGGACGTGGGCCTTATTTTTGAGATGGGCGTGGTTTACGACAAGCAGGGCCGGGCCGATGACGCCGTCGAACAGATGAAAACGGTGATCCAGATCGATCCGGATCATGCCGACGCCTTAAATTATGTCGGGTATACCTACGCGGACAAGGGGATCAACCTGGATGAGGCGAAGCAGATGATCAAGAAGGCGCTGGAACTGAAGCCCGATAACGGATATATCATCGACAGCCTGGGCTGGGTGTATTACAAAAAAGGGCTGATCGAGGAGGCCGCATCCTGCCTTGAAATGGCCGCGGACATCGTACCGGAGGATCCGACCATTCTGGAACACCTGGGGGATGTTTACTTGAAAATGGACGATCGCGAAAAGGCCCTTGAGGTGTATGAGCGCTCCTTGATGAAAAAGGAAAAGGACAAGACCGGCATTGAACAGAAGATCGAGTCGCTCAAGGGAAAGGCCCTCGATTTTGATGAATAAGAAGGGTTGTCTTCTTTTTTTTTCAGTGATGCTGTTTTTGCCCGCCTGCCGCGGCATGATCACCTCCACCCGCATACCGGGTTCGATTGAGGCCGAACAGGCGGCCTTGCTTTTGTCCGGCCTGAAGGCGGAGGGCGGCGCCGGCTGTTTTATCAAGGGAATCGGCAAGGTTCGGCTCTGGGACCCGGACGGTGTCCTGGTGGCCCGCATGGCATGGGTTGCCGCCACCGACGGACGGCTCCGCCTGGAGGTGATGGGCCCGACCGGACAGCCCTTTGCCAAGCTCATCTGCGACGGAGAGGGGTATTCTTTTTTGTCCTCACCGGATCAGAAACGCTACCGCAGCGCCGATGCCAACCCGAGCCTGAAACCCCTGACCGGGGTTGAGATTCGGGCCGGTGAGGCGGTGTTTTATCTTGCCGGCCGGATTCCCGTTCATCCGCATGACACGGTGCTGCTGCAGGCGGGGGAGTCGGGCGGGGTGCTTGTGCTGAAAAGAAGGTTTGCCGGGGAGGTGGAGCGGATTTACCTAAACAGCGCTTCTACCGGGGTTGAAAAGGTCGAGGTGTTTTGCCGCGGAGACCTTGTTTATCGGGTTTTGCTGGACAGGATAGAGGAGATCGATGGGCGTAAGATTCCGTTCGATCTGGTTGTTGAGACGGATGGGGGAACCGGGTTCAGCCTGTCCGTTGACCGGTGCTGGACCGACTTTCCTGTTTCTGCGGGAATGTTCTCCCTTGAGCAGCCGTAAGCTTTTGACAGGTCCGGTGGCGTGGGTCCCTCCGGCGATTGGAGAAGCGCATTGATCATGGCGCATGATGACACCACTAAACCCCTTGACGGCCTGAGGTCCATTCTGGATCAGGGGGAGGCTGAGGGGTTAAACCCCCTGGCCGTTCGCAGCATGGACGGGGTGCGCCGGTCCCCGGAACCGCGCCTGGAGGAGGATTACCGCCAGAGCTTTGCCGTGGACGTGGATCGTATTCTTTATTCCCTGGCCTATACCCGGTATTTTGACAAGACCCAGGTTTTTTACCTGATCGAAAACGATCACATCACCCACCGCATGCTGCATGTCCAGCTGGTTTCCAAGGTTGCCCGGACCATCGGACGGTTTCTGGGGTTAAACGGGGATTTGATCGAGGCGATCGCCATCGGCCATGATATCGGCCATCCGCCCTTCGGCCATGACGGCGAGCGGTTTTTGTCCGATATCTGCGTGCGTCACGGGATCGGCCGGTTTTTGCATAACGTCCAGAGCGTCCAGTTTTTGGAAAAGGTCGAGCGGAAGGGGCGGGGCTGGAACCTCTGTCTTCAGACCTTAGACGGCATTTTATGCCATGACGGGGAGATCCACAACCGGGTCCTGACCCCCGCGCGGGACAAGGGGTTTGCCGATCATGACCGGGAGGTCGATCAAAAGAAAGCCGGCGAGAACATTCGGCTTGTGCCCATGACCCTGGAGGGGTGCGTGGTGCGGTTTGCAGACACCATCAGCTACATCGGCCGGGACATCGAGGACGCGATCCGGCTGAACCTGATCAGCCGTTCCGACCTTCCGGAGAAAAGCGTCGAAAGTCTGGGAAACACAAACGGCACCATCGTCTATGCCCTGGTCACCGACGTGATTCGAAACAGCCATATGAAGCCCTATATCGCCTTCAGCGAGGCGGTTTCAGAGGCCCTGGTCCGGCTTAAGGGTTTTAACTATGAACAGATTTATATGAATCCCAGGATAAAGAAGCACCAGAAAACGATTCATCAGCTGTTTGAGATCCTGTTCGAGCGGTTTTTAAAGGATATTCGCAATAAGAATTTAACCTCTCCGATTTACGTCAATTTCATCGACGGCATGTCCCCTGAATATATGAGGAACCATTGCCCGGAGGAGGTTGTCCGGGATTTTATTTCAGGGATGACCGACGGATATTTTCTTAAACAATCACCTGATGGATTAAATCTTAAGACAATGATTTTATAGAATTTTATTTTTATTATATTTTTACCCCCCAAACCGTTTCCACACGGCCCATGTATCAGCAAAGAGCCTATAGAGGGTTGATCGATCCTGACGCGCGCCTGGTCGCGTTTAAACTGACGGTTCAGGAAACAGACTTGTGGATCCAGGCGGATCAACCGCTTGAGGCCGAAACCCGGGAGCTTGTTCTAAAATACAGGGGGTATATCGAGGCCTATATTCGGGATCATCCCGCTTTTTTGAGCACACGGTCTCCCTGGCGGATACAAGCCCCTGCGTCGAAAATCATAACCGACATGGCCGATGCGGCCCGCCGCGCCCAGGTCGGCCCCATGGCGGCGGTTGCGGGCGCCATCGCCGAGCACGTGGGACGCGACCTGCTTTGGGTCTCGAAACAGGTCGTTGTTGAAAACGGCGGGGACATCTTCGTGAGGCTGGACCACCCCTTTATCTGCGCGGTGTATGCCGGATCATCCCCCTTGAGCCTTAGGTTCGGCCTTGGTCTGGATTCAGGTGAAAATCCCATCGCCGTCTGCACCTCCTCGGGCACGGTGGGGCATTCCTTCAGCATGGGCAGGGCCGACGCGGTCTGCGTGATTTCAAGGTCCTGCGCTGTTGCCGATGCGGCCGCGACCGCCATCGCGAACCGGGTCCGCTCGCATGGGGATATTGAGACGGCGATTGGTTTTGGCAAGTGGATCGAGGGGGTTTTGGGGATCCTTGTGATTGTAGCGGACAAAATGGGGCTGTGGGGGGAGGTGAACCTGCTTCCCCTGCACCATCGAACGGGCGCGAAAGCCGAATGAAAATAGGCCTGGATTCCGGTAAAATCGGGAAAAAACGGTTGAGTTTTTAATTAAAAAAAGTCTATATAAAATTTTATCGTAAACCGATGGGTTATTTGGCGATAACCTGAATCAGGGAGAGGCGCATGAAAAAGATAAGGATTGTATTCTGGTTGCTTGTTCTGGGTTTGGCGGGGCTTGCCGTGTATCAGAACCTGGCTTTTCTTCTGAAACCCTATCCCATCAAATTTGATATCGGTTTGGTGGCGTATCACACCTCGGACCTGCCGGTGGCGGTTTACCTTCTGGCGTTCTTTTTCGCCGGGGTTCTGATATCCCTTTTTTTCAGCCTATCCCATCGATACCGGGCCAGAAAAACCATTCGGAATTTGACCGATGAGGTCAACGCCGAGCGAAAACGGGTATCCGAACTCGAGACCGAGCTCAGGACCTCGGGCGTTCATTCCAATCCGGCATCGACCGCCCCCGTCAACCCGGGGGACGCATAACCCCGGCGTCATCATGGGCATCTTAATCGATTCCAAGCGTCCACACCGGCCATGACACAACCCAGAGCCACCCCCATGATCGAGCAGTATCTGGCGATCAAGCAGCAGTATATGGACTTTATTCTGCTTTATCGCATGGGGGATTTTTATGAAATGTTTTTTGAGGACGCGAAGCTTGCCTCCGCCGCGCTGGAGATCACCCTGACCTCCCGGAACAAAAACAGCGCCGATGCGGTGCCCATGTGCGGGGTGCCGGTCAAGGCGGCGGACGGGTATATCGGACGGTTGATCGACAAGGGATACAAGGTCGCGGTCTGCGAACAGACCGAGGATCCGGCCATGGCCAAGGGGCTTGTTCGGCGCGACGTGGTCCGCGTGATCACCCCCGGCATGGTGATCAACCAGGATCTGCTGGATGCGAAGGCGAATAATTACGTTTTGGCCGTATGCCGGTTCGACGGGCGGATCGGCATATCCAGCCTTGACCTGTCCACCGGCGGCTTCCGGGCGGCTGAATCGGAACGCACGGCCGCGATCCTTGAGGAGGCGCTTCGGATTTCGCCCAGCGAGATTCTTCTGCCGGAATATTTAAAAGACGATCCCTTTTTTCTTTCCCTGGCAAAAATATTTTCCGATAAGGCGGTGACCGTTCTTTCCGATGCGGCCTTTGATTTCCAGGCGGCCCGCAGCCGCCTGTGTGATCAGTTTCAGGCGGAAAGCCTGAAGGCGGTCGGTTGCGAAAATCTAAAGGCCGGGGTATCCGCCGCGGGCGCGCTTCTTTTTTATGTTTTGGAAACCCAGAAGCAGGCGATCCGGCATCTGACCGGAATAGAGACCTATGTCCTGGATAACTACCTTTTCATCGACAATGTGAGCTGCCGCAACCTGGAGCTGTTGAAGAATATTCAGACCGGCACCCGAAAGGGGACCCTGCTGGAGGCGATCGATGCGACCGTGACCGCGATGGGGGCGCGGCTTTTCAAGACCTGGCTGCGGTATCCGCTGAAAGATGAAACGCAAATCCAAAAAAGGCTTGATGCGGTTTTTGAGGCAAGACAGAAGGCGTCATGCCGAAGAGCCATAAGGGAGGCCTTGACCGCCGTTTCCGATATCGAACGGCTGGCCTCCCGAATCGCGCTGGGGCATTGCAATGCCAGGGATCTGGTCGCCCTCAAACAATCCATTTTCATCCTGCCGGATATCATCTCCAACCTGGAGGGGGTTGCCTCGGACCTGTTGAAATGGAATGCCTCTCTTTATGCCCGGCTCGAGAAGACCGCCGGCCTGATTTCCAAGTATATCGTCGATGACCCGCCGCCGATCATCAGCGAGGGCGGCATGATTCGGGAAGGGTGCAGCCCGGAGCTGGATGAGCTGATCAAAATCTCCCGGGACGGCAAGGGCTGGCTGGCCGAGCTCGAATCCAAAGAGCGGGAAAAGACCGGGATCAACACCCTCAAGGTCCGGTATAATAAAATTTTCGGCTATTACATCGAGGTGTCCCGAACCCATGCCGATGCCGTTCCCGCCCACTACATTCGAAAACAGACCCTGGTCAATGCGGAACGCTACATCACCGACGAACTCAAGACATTTGAGGCCAGGGTGCTGGGGGCCGAGGAGCGGCGGGCGGGCCTGGAGTTTGAGATTTTCAGCTCGGTCCGGGAGGCGGTTGTTCAAAACAACGCCGCTTTGATGCAGGCCGCCGGTTTTCTCGCCCGCCCGCGCGGGGGGGCCGCG
>CAZFWD010000201.1:0-5037 GCA_964522535.1 uncultured Desulfonema sp. | reverse complement strand
GGCCCATGATGGTGACCGAGGGCATTTATGAGATCGGAAACCCGAATGAGAACTCACCGGTGCTGGTCACCACCAACTTCGCCCTGACCTACTTTATTGTTTCCGGCGAAATCGAAGGCAGCCGGGTGCCTTCGTGGCTGCTGATCAAGGATACCGAAGGCCTGTCTGTTTTGACCGCGTGGGCGGCTGGAAAGTTCGCCGGCGATGACGTGGGGATGTTCGTGAAAAAATGCGGAATCGCGGACAAGGTCAAGAAAAAGGAGATTATTATTCCGGGTTATGCCGCAGCCATCGTCGGCGAGCTTGAGGAGGAGCTGCCCGACTGGACGGTGACGGTGGGTCCGAGGGAGGCGCCTCATCTGCCTGCGTTCCTGAAGGCGCGATAAATCAAAACCAGGAGGATGACAATCAATTGCCAATCCAAGAAATGGAGGTAGACAGATGCTGTGCATAGGTGAAAGCTTAAACGTCATGTCCAAGAAAATCGGCAAGGCGTTTAAAGAACGGGACCCCAAGCCGATTCAGGAAGAGGCGTTGCATCAGAAGGAGAAGGGGATGGATTACATCGACATCAACCTCGGACCGGCCAAGAAAGATGGACCCGAGCTGATGCCCTGGGTGGTCCAGACGGTTCAGGAGGTGGTGGATGATATTCCCCTGGCTCTGGACAGCTCCAATATCGATGCGATCGAAGCCGGGCTCAAGGTGTATAAAGAGACGCCGAAACCGCCGATCGTCAATTCCATCATGTGCCGCTCGGAACGCTACGAGAAGATGATTCCGATCGCGGCCAAATACAACGCGGATTTCATCGCCCTGATGTGGGGTCCGGAGGGTCTGCCCCGGGATGAGCATGAGCGGGCCGCCCTCTGTGTGGAGCTGCTGTATGCCGCCAATGAGGCCGGGATTCCCAACGAGAAGATCTGGGTGGACGGCATCGTTACCCCGGTGAACATTCAGCAACCCCAGAGCGTCAGCCTGATGGAATTTCAGAAGATGCTTCCGGATATCGCCCCCGGCGCAAAAAGCACCTGCGGGCTGTCCAATGTCTCCAACGGGCCTCCCATGCATCTGCGCTCGATCCTAAACCAGACGTTCATGGTCATGCTGGATTACTGCGGCATGTTATCGGTGATTTCCGATCCTCTGGATGAAAAACTGACAGCCATCGCCAAGGGGAAGCGCCAGGATATCGTTGATATCATCCGCGCCGCCGTGGACGGAAATGCCCCCGCCATCGGCAGCCTTTCCAAGGAGTTGGCCGATTATGTGAAAACCGTGGACGTGATTCTGGGCAGGACCCTCTACTCGGATTCGTGGCTGGAGCTTTAGCAGCCCCGCGAGGTAAAACCCTTTCATGAAAAAGGCCTCCCCCTCCTTATGAAGCTGGGGGAGGCTCTTTTTGTTTATCAAGAGAAGATCGAATGGCACGCGTAGATGATTATGCGAATGCAAAGAAGATAGCCCTTGAGCGGCTTGCCGCTAAATCCGCATCGGATATCGCCGAGTGCTCCGGGTTTGCCCTGACCGGCGGCTCCGTGTTTCAAATCCCGTTTCTGGACCGCCTTTACCGGGCGGAATACCCGGAGTTCGCCTTTGTTGATGTTTCCAATGCGGATAAACCGATTCCGCTTCAGGAGCAGGTGCTGATCCTTCACTATATGGACGCCGGCAAGCCCCTGGCGCCTGCCGGAAAATGGATCGCCTACCGCGAGATTCAAGGGGCCTCGTTTTATTACAGTGCCTTTGTGAAGCGGGCCATCGATCCGTTAAAGAAGGTTTTCGGCAAAAATACGGCGGGTATGGCCCAGGCCGCGGAAAAGCTCGGCGGCGTTTCTGAGCATACCGGCGATGCCGGGTTTGTGTTTCGAGTATTGCCCAAGGTGCCCCTTGCCCTGATCCTGTGGGAAGCCGACGCGGAGTTTGAAGCGGAGGCCAACGTCCTGTTTGACAGCACCGCCGGGGAGTTTCTTTCCCCCGAGGATGCGGTCTGGCTTGCCGGCATGCTGGTTTACCGGCTGATCGCTTTGAGCCGGGCTTAAAACCCCCTTGCCGCGCTGTTGAAGGCGGTGATCAAACCGTTTCTGAACGCGCTGCTACGGCTTTTCCTTCCTCAGTTCCTCAAACAGGCCGATGGTTTGCGAGATGGTGTCCTGAATGTGAAACCGGTCGTAAATCCGTTGCTTCGCCTTTTCACCCAGTTTTTTCCTTTTCTCCGGATGGTGATACAGGTCTAAAATGGCCGCGGCGATGGCGGCCGGATTTTTGGGCGGAACGAGCCGTCCGCATTCCTGATCCACCACGATCTCGGAAAGACCGCCCAGGTTGCTGACAATCGGCGGCGTGCCGCAGGACATGGCTTCAATGACCGCCCGGGACAACCCTTCTTTTCTGGTAGACGGCATGACAAAAACATCGCATGCGGCCGCAATCGCCGGCGCATCCTGGCGGTACCCGGTCAGATGGATGTTTGCCGCATACGGGCTGTTTTTGATTTTTCGCCGTAGCGGCCTGTTTTCAAGCAGCCTTCCTATCAATATAAAATGGATCGGAAGATTTTTCGGAAGAAATTGTGCCGAATCGACCAGCACTCCGATCCCCTTGTTGGGCCGGTCCCTTCCGGCAAAACCCACCACAAAGTCGCCCTCGGCGATGTTGAATCCGGAAAGATCCGCAGGCGGGCCGTCATACCAGCCGGGGTCGTGTCCTTTATAGATGGTGACCAGTTTGAGGACCGGGATTTTCAGCCCAAAAAGCCTGATTCGGCTCAGGTAATCCCGCACCGCGTTTGAAACGCAGACGATCCGGTCCACGCGGGGGTGAAGGTAGGTCGTCCAGGAGGCCGGAGAGGCAAAGCTGATGTTTCCGATGGTGCCGCGGTAGGTGATGATTTTATACCGTCTGCCGCGCGATGCGATCAGGGTGTTGGAAACCGCAGGGTTGGTAAAACAGTAGAGGATGTCATAGGGTTTTGTTTTGAGATGGTGTGCTATGCGATGAATCCCGGACAGGTCAAACCGGCTTTTTAAAATAAGATCGGTCACCGGCACGCCGGCGGATTTTAAACGCGCGTAGTATCTTCCGGTGGGGTTGCAGATGACCTCGATATCCACCCCGGCCTTTTTCAAGCCGATAAACAGCTCGGTGTGCGCAAGATCGCTTCGGTCGATGATGCAGAGCACCCGGTAATCCATGTTCGGCCGGTCAATTACCCTGTCTGGACGGGGCGGTCAGAAAGGCCATCGCGGCCGTCAGAATAAGGTATAAACTGATAAAGACGTTCCGGTTGAAGATGGATTCGGTTAAGGCGAAAATCATAAACGCGGCGATGAGCATAATGCCCGAAAACCCGATGTCCCTGGAGCAGTTATTTTTTTTGACCGCGGGCAGATAGATGAGCAGCGGCGAGAGGAAAATTCCCATCAGGATCACCAGACCGCTGATGCCGTAAGCGATCAGGTGATTGAGGTACATGTTGTGGGGGGAGGAATCGTATTTGCCGACAAGTTCGGAGATCTCTTTTTTTTCCTTTTTTTCCCGAATCGTTTGTTCATAGCCGTCTTTGCCCAGGCCGTATATCGGATGGCCGGCAAACATTTTCCACCCTTCCTGCCAGATGCCGAGGCGGACCGCATAGGGGCCTGCGCCTTTTCCCTGAAAAAAAGCCTTTGTTTCGTTTAGGCCGGTTCGAATCCGGTAATCCAAGGATGATCCGGGAAGATGATAGAATCCGACGGACAAAAGAACGATGCTCAGAATCAGGATGCCGCGGGCGCGCCAGGGGCTTTTGAAACCGCCCAGTTGAATGAAAAAAATCAGGGCCAAAAAAGGGATGGCGATAATCGCGCCCCGGGTGCCTGACAGAAAACTGGCCAGGATGCCGAGGGCGGCGGCAAGGATGGGAATGATCGCACCCATGCGGTGTTGTTTTTGAAAATAATGAATTCCGGCCAGGCTCATAAACCCCAGGGCAAGGGAGATGTCGCCAAAGGCGATGGCGTGGTAGGAGCCTTCGGCCCGGGGTTTGGCGGACAGGCCGTATACATAAAAGATCGCGTAAACTCCGGATATGATCGCGGCCAGGGCGATGCCGTACCAGAACGGCCAGGATTTTAGTCGGGTTCGGTAAAATAAAAACCAGATGGGAATAATGGCGAGCATCCGGATCTCATGGCCCAGGTCCCAGCGCAGGGAATGCATCTCGCTGAATACCCCGTAGCCGATGAAAAATAAGAGGCAGACCACAAAATACGCGGCAAATGCGCCCATCACGAATTTTTCCGAGCGGCTCAGGACGGGATTCTTCTCCCGGGTCAGCCAGGCATAAATCCCCAGCAGGGTGAGAATCGCAAGCATAACGCTTCCGGCGTGCTTGAACAGGTTGGTCGCGGTCGGCAGCACGAGAACCATCAGAAACACCGCTATTTTTAGGGATTTGGACATGAAGCTACTTTACCATAAAAACGGGATATATCAAGAAAATCTCCTCAAATGCGCACTTGTGAGGCGGCCGGTGGAGAGATGGGTTTAATAATCCCGATGATTGCGATGGGTGTCTTCCAGCATACTACGGATGGGATTATTACCCAATGGTGATGCTGTATGCGCCGCTCACCCGCAATACCCCAACTTCTTTAGGTTTTGCTGGATAGCCTTATCACTCCATCTCATAGCGGCTCCGTGCCTTCACTCAAAATGCCGAGATACCGTTGGTAGGCAAAAACGCGGTTGCGGCGCTGGCCAGTAATTTCATGGACGATCTCTATTCCTTCCAGCGTTTGCATCGCTTTGGCCGCAGCGGGGAAAGATAGCCCCGTCTGTTTGCAAACCTGATTCAGAGTTATCAGCGGACGCTCGCAAAGTTTTCGAAAAACGCGCAGGGCGGTAGAAATGGCGCGCTCCAGCAGGCGCTGTCGACTTTGGCTCAGGTCAAGCGGAGGGCGTGGGGGCAGGGGATGGGGAATAAAAGCAAGAACAGGTTCGCCGACAACCGAGGTTGTGTGGCGATCTCCGGTACTGCCTCGTTTCATGTGCGTG
>CAZFWD010000200.1:0-7337 GCA_964522535.1 uncultured Desulfonema sp. | reverse complement strand
AACTGCGAACTCGGTATGCTCAAACCATTTTGCAATTACCTCTAACATAAGAACGATAATTTTTCGTGTGAGTTGACATTGAATAATGGCCGTTTTTATTTATTGAACGTCGACCGCTGAATATAAAAAGCGAACCTTCATGCATATCTTTATCGGCTTGATTATCAGCGTGTGTTTGTTTGCCGGCTTCCATCCCATGCAGAAAAACCCCCGGCATGAGATCAACGTCGATCTCGGCGGCAGCCACTACCCCATGACCATCGACCATAACGTGGTCCCCCTTGACGAGATGCAGAACCGGAACGTGATTCATCAGGAGTACGACTTCAGTTGCGGCTCCGCGGCCCTGGCCACCCTGCTCAACTACTACCTGGGCGAAAACCTGACGGAACACCAGATCATCAAAGGGCTGATGGAATACGGGGACAAGGAAAAAATCGCCGCCCGCCGGGCCTTTTCCTTTCTGGACATGAAACAATTCGTGGGCAAGCTGGGCTACAAGGGGGTGGGGTATAAAGCCGACCTTAAGGACCTCCTAGAACTGAACCGGCCCTGCATCATCCCCATTGAATTTTTAGGCTACCGGCATTTCACGGTACTCAAGGGCATCCATGACAACCATATCTTTCTGGCGGACCCGTTTCGCGGAAACACCAGTTATCCCCTTGCTGGGTTTGAAGACATGTGGTATGAAGATGTGATTTTCGTGGTCTACCCGGAAGGCGCTCGAGAGTATGACGGCCTTCGGCTGACCAATGATGACCTGCGTTATGTCAGCGAGGATTCCACTCACGACCTGCTGCGAAACTACGGGGCCGTAACGGAACCGTCGAACAAACGCGATATTTTCTTCACCCTGCCGGATGAATACCAGATGTACCGGCATTAAAATTTTTACAATCTTGGGCAAGCGCCCTGAGTTTGAGCGATCCTGAAAAGGAGGCAATCAAATTGAAAAAACCGGCTGTTCCGATCGTTATGGCCTGCCTGATGGCGGGATTTCTCAGCCTGATAGTTTGGGTTCCCGAAGGGCGGGGGGAACCGATTGAGGATATCATTGAAAACGCGTCGCCGCCGTTTTCCCCGCAGACACGGTTTTACGCCCTGCAGCTCGGCGCCTTTCTCATGGAAACCGCGGCGGAAGAAAAAATCATCGCGCTTCAAAACGCCGGCTATGACCCCTATATCTTTCAGACCGTAAACTCAAAAAACCAGACCATCTATTCGGTCCGCATTGGAAGGTATAGAGACTATGAAAGCGCGGCCCAGGGGCTTGCGGATATACAAAATGATCTGAAAATGCCGGCGTTTATCGCCTATTACGACTCCCTGGAACCGGCGGCGGCAAAGGCCGCGTTTGAACCCGGCCCGGTCTTTGCCCAGGCTGAAGCGCCGCCCGAAAAACCGGCATGGGAACCGGCTGAAGCGCCGGCCCGAGCACAGCTTTCTGAACCATTAGAAACCACGCCGGAAGCGGCAATGGAAGCGGCAACGGAAACCCCCGTCGAGTTCATGGAAACCCTAGACCTGCCGCCGGAACCGCTTGAAGGCCCGCCGACTCTGGAATCCTTACAAAGGCAAATCCGGGAGATGGAAGCCTCCCTTCAAAGGCTTGGCGAAGAGGCCGAGGCTCGAAAAAAACTGGAAATGACCGAAGAAGAACAGGCGGAGCGGGCGCAGCAAGAGGATATTCTTGAGGCCGCGGGAAAGGAATACACCCTGACCCGGGGCGGAAACATCGAGTTCACCTACGGGTTTGGCTACTACTACAGCGAATACGATGCGATCCGAGAATCCGTCAAAGTGGAGGATGTCTGCAACCACACCATCTCCAACTCCTTTGGCGTCTCCTACGGGGTATTGAACAACCTCAACATCTACACCAGCATTCCCTGGATCTACAAATACGACCGGGTCGGCACGGTGGATTCCAGAGACGAGACCGGCATCGGGGACCTCAGCCTGGGGTGGCAGTATCAGCCTCTCAGAGGCACCGCGGACATGCCCACGATCATCATCAACGGCGGCTTCACCATCCCCTCCGGGGAAAGCCCCTATGACATCATGTACGGCGAGGAGCTCTCCACGGGCAGCGGCCTATACAGCGCGGACATAGGGGTTTCGGTTAGCCAGGTTTCCGACCCGGTGGTGGTCTTCGGCAGTCTCAGCGTTTACTATCCTTTTGACGTGGAAGACATCGACCAGAAGCGGCCCGAGGGGGAACTGGAGGAGGTGGACCCCGGAATGGGCATCGGAGTCGCCGCGGGTATGGGCTACGCCCTCTCCTACAAGCTCAATTTAAACTTCAGCTTCGGGTATTCCTACAGTTTTGAGACCGATTACAAGTACAAAAACAACGTGGAAGCGGAATCCGGAACCAGCGCCAGCGCGCATGCGAACCTCGGCGTGGGCTACCGGCTCAACCGCTATCAGACCCTAAACTTCCGAGTCGGGATTCCGATCACCGAAAGCCGGGAGTTTTCATTTTCCTTCTGGACCCCCATTGAATTTGAATTATAGCATGACACCGCCTGACTTTTTTTCCAAAACCGGGACCCTTTTTTTTGTCTTGATCGGGGTGGCGGCAATCCTCTGCGCTCCCCGGCCTGGCCATGCGGTCTTTATCGAAAATATGGCCGGGTCCACCAAGGCCATATCCCTGGCCAACACCGTCACCGCCGCGCCGCCGGGCCTGATGTCCATCCACTCCAACCCGGCGGGGTTGTCCAAACTTCCCGAGGGAAAAATCTTTGAGCAGGGGGTGACCATTCCCTGGCTTCAAATCACCAAAAAGTTTGAGGCGGACAAGGACTGGGACGGCATCTTCGGGCAGTGGGGCCCCCAGGAGGGGCAGATCCATGACCCGGTGGCGGGCCGAGATGACGCCAACAAATGCGGAGTGATGTATATTCCGATTTTAAACCGCACCGCCAACTTTCTCATCGCCCCCACCGCCGGCCTGTCCTCGCGCAAGCCCGGCTCGAAATGGACCTTTGCCATCGCCAACTACGCCCCGTACGGCGGCGGCATGGACCATGCGACCGGCAGCCCCAACAGCTACGGCGTCAAAAAACTCTATATTCAGCACCTGATCTACGCGGCCCCGGCCGTCGCCTACCAGGTTACGCCGACCCTTTCTCTGGGTCTGGCCGTGGGCGCGGGGCAGACCGCCCTGGGTGCGGAACTGCATAACCGCGCCCCCAACGAGCTGGTGGCCTTAACCCGGGTGCTGGGGGATGCGACAAAAGACCTTGAAATTCCGATTATCTCCGAGCTGACCCTGCCGCCCCCCTGGTTCGGGGGCGGAATGGGCCCCTATGATCAATTATGTAACCTGGATCTGCACCTGCGGGATGACTTTTCCCCCAACTACAACCTGGGCCTGCTCTGGACACCCAAGCCGTGGTTTTCCTTCGGCATGGTGTATCAGAGCGAGATCAAGGCGAGGCTGTCGGGCGGGTATAGCTTCATCTACCACGATGCCTTTCAAAGGCAGGTGGCCTGGATGGGCAGCTCCCCGTTGCTGATCATGGGTGCCGGCATGCTGGATCTGCCCATCAATGCAGTGCCTTACCAGTCCGGGGATATGCGGAGCACCCAAACCTTTCCCCAGCGGATTCAAACCGGAATCAAACTCAAGCCCACCAAAAAGCTCAGCCTGCTGTTTGACGTGCACTGGGCCGACTGGTCCACCACGGATGATAACACCTTTTATGTGGACCAGGACCTTCAGATCATCCAGTTCGCCAAACTGCTCGGGTACACCCACGGGAACCGAAAGCTGTATGTTGAGCGCAGCCTGGAGGACACCATTCACTGGAGCACCGGGCTGGAGTATGAACTGACCAATAAGCTGACCCTGCGCTGTGGGTACGAGTTCCGCCCTACCTCAATCCAGGACGACCTCTATGACTGCCAGTACTTTGTTCCCGACCTGAAATATTTGGGGGTGGGCGCGGCAGTCAAGCTCCCCCATCAGACCACCCTGGATCTGGCCTTCGGCTATATCTACGACTCCTCCCACCGGGTTCCCAACAACACCTCCACCAACATGAACGCCACGGATTTCTGGTATCCGGTCTACAACCCGTATTCCGGAATCGACTACGAGCAGGAAAGCCGTATTTATATTCTTTCTTTCACGGTGCAGATGCCGTTTCATGTGTTTATCGAACAGCAGAAGCATATCATGCATAAACAGCAGGAAGCCATCCACCACGCGGTGGGAGCGGTCAAAAAACTGCTCGGCAAGGCCGAGGATATCCCCCACGAAGCATCTGAAAAAAAGAACTGACACCCTCTATCTAAAACAATTTTATACTTAACCATTGACAACAACACTCGACTACTCATAATATTTTTTTTAATCTTCCATCCATTTTCATCTAGCCAAAAAAAATAACCAAGAAGGTTGATTTTATGCAAAAAAATGTGCTATTTTTTTTACCCTTTTTTCTTGTATTTTCCTTACTTTTAGGCGTACAACACATTCCTGCTGCCCCGCCACCGGATCAACCCATGGCATTCGAAAAGGTTGTCACCCTATCGCAAATCCCGAAAGGGTTTAAAATTGTTAGCGATTCGCTAAAAATTAGCTCAGACATGAAAGAAGTTACCTATGTCGCATACGCTGGCAATACCCAACAAATCATTTGTGTAAACAACAAAACAAGCCCGGTTTATTACGCTGTTCAAGCCGGGAGTCCCATTGTCAACCTTTTAAATAACCGAAAAGCGTATATCGCATACAAAAATAAAGGAGAAGCGGTTATCGTTGTCGATGGGCAACCGATTGCGACCTTAGGTAACGCGGATAATCTCCAATTCAGCCCGGATGGATCAAGGTATGCCTGCAGGGCTCAAAAGGATGAAAATTTTTTCGCAGTCGTTGATGGGATACAAGGGAATAGATACAAAGGCATTATCATTAAAAACAACTTCAAGTTCAGCCCCGACTCCAAGCATTTTATTTACGTCGCATTAAAAAATGACCAATGCGTTCTTGTTTATGACGGGCAGGAAGAAAAGAATTCATTCTATCTTATTCAGGATGTTGTTTTTACTCCTGATTCAAGCCGTTATGTATACAAAGCCAAAACAAACAAAAGCGGCCTCGACATCAATGAAAAATGGTGTGTTGTTGATGATGGAAATCCGGGGGCTGTTTACGACAAAATCTTCGATCTTATTTTCAGCCCCGACTCCGAGCATCTGGCATACGTTGCCATAAAAGATCGTCAGATGATACTTATTGTGGATGGAAAAGAGCTCGCAACGCATGACCGAGTTGGGATCCCTTTGTTTTCATCGGACTCGAAAAGATTCACCTATGCTTTTCAAAAAAAAAATAAATGGTATATCGTTATTGACGAGAATCAGAGTCCTTCATATGAACAGGTCTATAAACTCGTTTTCAGCCCCGATCTGAAAAGATTTTCATACACAGCAAAAAAAAAAGGCAAATGGTTCTGCATTGTCGATGGAAAAGAAGGGCCTGGTTTTGAAAAAGGTATAGATGGTTTTAGGTTTAGCCCTGACTCATCTCGTTATGCATACATTGGTGTAAATAATGATGATGTTACCGTCATCACCGATGGCGTTCCCGGCTGCGACTATCAATCCATCGGGGAGCTATATTTCAGCCCTAATTCCAAGCATATTGTTTACAGGGCATTCAAGCTAATGACACAAAAATGGTGGACCATCCTGGACGGAAAAGAATATTTCAACGCTTACTATGGCATCAGGCAATATCATTTCTCATCAGATTCAAAACACTTGGCATTCCACGCATTCAAGAGCACTGATCAAACGGTCATGGTGGTTGACAGAAAAGAACAATGCGCAAGCCATAATTTTAAAATTCTAGGAGACCCCTATTTCAGCCCGGACGGCAACCATATCGCGTATTACGCCAGGGCCGGTAATGAAAATTGGAAGTTGGTCATTGATGGTCATGTCCTCCCCGGATCTTATGGTGGTTTTATCAAAGGGACGCTGCTGATGTTTGATTCGCCGCGCCACTTTCATACCATAGGGATTCAAAAGGGCGGCAGGGAATTTTTACTGATCGAAGTGGATATTCCTGAAAACATTAAACTTGAAACAGAGCTTCCCTTACCCTGAAAATCAAAAAGCATATTCTTCGGCAGCCAGTTGATTATTTTCTCACAAACCGCATCATCCGCTCTAAGTACGTAAAAAAAAGGTGGACCATGAAAATAAAAATCGCGTTATGTCTGCTTCTTCTGGCCGGATTACCGGGCCAGCCGGCCAACGGCGAGACCCTTGAAAAAACCGTTCAGATTGCCGGCCAGTGGCCGGCCTATTACCTGCAAACCAAAACCATCGCCCTGGATTCAGCCCGAAAACTGGTGTTTGCGGCGAACGGCGGAGAGCAGGTCATGATTCTGGATACGGACCTAAATCCCATCTCCACCTTTCGCGTGACGGATTCGGCCGAGGTCGCCGGGTTATACTATAGCGCACAAGACCGCCTGCTGTATGCCGCCTGCGTATACGAAGGGCTTCATATCATCGATGTGTCGGACCCCGATAATCCGTTTAAAACCGGGGTCTATCTTCCAGACGATACCTCGGCCGCCCTAAACAGCGTCTATGTGACGGATTCAAAAGCCTATGTCTCATCCTGGATCACGGGACAGTTCTATGTCCTTGATATCGCGAATACAAGCAGCCCCTCCCTGCTTCACAATATTAAGCTGCCCGGCGCCGTGGGGCTTTCCTACCCCATGGACGTTTATGTGTCGAATGGCTATATCTGGGTGGCGGACCTCGTAAACGGGGTTCACCTGCTCGATGCCTTGAATCCGACCAATATAACAAACATCCTCATCCTGCCCGGGGCCCGGGACATAGCCGTAAACAACGATTATCTCTACGTCACCCTTGAAAGCGAAGGCCTGGAAATCGTGGACATCTCAGACCCGGAAAACATCACCGCGGAATCGGAGGTCGCCCACTGGAATCCCGACGGCAGCGGCAACGAGCGGGCCATTCGCATAAACGGGGATTTGGCCTACCTGGCCTATGAGGCCACGGGCATTCAGGTCATCGATGTTTCAAACAAAGCCGAACCCATAACCGACCCGGCCTGGTCCTATGCCGGAACCGGGGCCTACAGCCTGGCCCTGCTTTCCGAACAAAACAGCCTATTTCTGACCGGCTCCACAGCGGGTCTTCAAAAAATAGACATTACCGACAAGGCGGCCATGGCTTTGACCGCATCCTATGACACCCCGGCGGACGCCCTGGCCATCGATGTGTCCAGCGGCTACCTTTACATGGTGGATGATAAGGCAGGGGACGCCCCTTCA
>CAZFWD010000199.1:0-10065 GCA_964522535.1 uncultured Desulfonema sp. | reverse complement strand
TATATTCCTTTCCACGAACCAAAACCGATTGAGGGTCAAGATCCCGGTTCCGGCGCTTATATGCAATCTGGATCGGAGTTTGTTCTTCCTTCCGCATCACGGATTGGTATTCGGCTGTGGGAATGTTTTTGCGGGTTGCTTCATCATGCGTCAGCGTCTCAACGGATTTCAGCGTCTTTTCCTTTTTGGAAGCCATTATTTTTCTTCCTTCTCAACGATTTCCCAATGTCCGCCCTTTTTGGGACCGATATATTTCAATTGGCCGCCTTTTACCAATTTTGTGCTTGCTCTTTCGACAGCACTCAAGGACTTCCCAATTTCCCTTGCCACCTCAGCCAACGTCATGGATGGATTCTTACTCAGCAAATTGAGAATTTGCTCCGGCGTTTTTACCTTCTTTTTTACCTGCGTTTTTACCTGCGTTTTCGGTGAACCTTCCGGAGAACCAACTTGCACTTTTCGGTGAACCGTTACGGTGAACAGACAGCCTTCCCGATCATCAGCAAAGCCGATGTCGGGCCATGCATCCAAAGCCCGTTTGATGCCCGAACCCAGCCCGTGATAGGGCAGAAGCCCTTTGGCGACAAAGGAAACCAGAATGGGATTACGGATATTTGAAATTCCGGCCCGAATTCGTTCGACCGTCAGGTTATTCGGCAGGTGTCCGGGACTGATGATTTCGATGCGATTATCGAAGATAAACAGCCGAATCGGGGCGCTGATCATATAATCGCGGTGGATTAAAGCATTCACCAGAAGTTCCTCAAAAACCGATTCCGGAATTTCGGGCAGGCCTGGCGCATTCACCCCTCGGCCGGCCTGAAGTTTATGCAGGTTGCGCATGACAAAGGCTATCGCATTGTCGAACATCTTGCGCAGCGGCCCGTCAAAATCTTCCGTGTCCAGATAGTCGCTGGCATGGATGTCATTGCCCGGATACCGGATCGCCTTAATGACAAACTGGGGTTTGATCCACTCGGGGCGTTCCGCAAACAGGAGTACGCCCGCCAGATTCAACAATCCCGAATCATCGGCCAGTTTCATATTCCGCAGCAGGTTTTTTAAATCGCCGGGGTCGTCGGGGTAGTCCTGCTTGTAAGCATCGCGGAGAAAATCGCGGAAACGAAGTTTGTCGAGCTTGTCGATGCCTGCCTTTGTGGGCAGTTCATCGGCATGGAATTGAAACTGGCGGCCTGGTCCCTGGGACGGCTGCAGGATTGGTCTCCCGCCGCGCGGTGCGGAGAATGCCCGGCTACTTCACACAGTCCCCGTCGATGATCAGTTGGGCCGCCTGCCAGCCGTTGATCTGGGCCGAGGTCATGCCGTGCCAGACCTGGGTCCAGTTGCTGGCGATAAACAGGTTGGAAATCGGCGTGCGGTTGGGCAGCTTTTCCCATTGCTCCGGGGAAAGGTAAAATCCGTAGACCACGCCTTTTTTGTTTAAGGTAAACCGCTCCAGGGTGCGGGGGGTGAACCCTTCCTTGACCGCCACGCATTCGGGATCGGCAAGCTCGGGGATCAGCTCCGCGGCCAGCTCCACCAGCTCGGTTACTTTTTTCTCTTTAAAGGCATCATACGCGTCCCCGTATTCGGGCCAGATATCCATATCCGAATACGCGGTCAGGGTTACCAAAGATTTTCCTTTGGGCGCGTAGATCGGATCGCCGTAGTTGGAGTAAATGGTGATGGAGACGGCCCCATTTCGAAAATCCCCCCGCATCATGGTATCGTGCAACGTCCTCGCATTCGATGTATTAGGCTGGTAAAAAATCTCCGTATCCTGGTATCCGAGTTCGGCAAGATCGATGTTTAAGCCCATGTACACGCCGAACAAGGAATTGGCCGGCTTCAACTCATGCAGCCGGTTGATATACTTTGCCGGGAAATGTTCTTCGCCCACCAATTTAAAGGCAAGCTGATACGGATCGGTGTTGGCCACAATATAACGGGCCGTGTAAACCGCGCCGTCCTGTGTCTCCACGCCCGAGGCGCTCCCGTTTTCCATGATCACCCGGGTGACCAGGGCGCCGGTTTGAATCTCCCCGCCCAGTTCCCGAATCCGTTCGGCATAGGCATTGGAAAGCGCCTGGGAGGTGCCCTTGAAATGCCAGACCCCGTCGCCCAGGTAGCCTTCGGTGGCCATCAGGCCGAGAAGCGTGGACTGCTCCGGCGTCGGCGCGCCGTAATAGACCCAGAGCTGGGACACCACGGCCTTGAGGTCCTCATTTTCAAAGCAGTCATCCATCACATCCTGTAAGGTCTTGTCCATATATTTAAAAAAGGTGCGCTGCCTGAGCGGCACCATGAGTTTGACGAAAAACGCCTTTACAGACCCGTAACGGTAAAGGTCCTTTAATTCCATCATGTCATCATAGGTTTGCCCGCAAAGCCGCTGGAACCGGTCGATTCCCTCGGATTCCGCGGGCCATTGTTGTTGCAGGGCGTCTTTAAACCCCTCCCAGTTGCTGGGCAGCCGGATATCCACACCCGGAAAAACGCTTCGGTAAAACTGGGGCAGCTCGATGAACGCCACCTTCTCGTGGATTCCCCACAGGGCCAAAAGCTCATAAAGGCCCCGGTCCATTTTGCCGGGCCCGCCTCCGGCCATCTCATGAAGGCTCGCGTCGAAGATGAAGTCTTCTCGTTCAAAGCAGATGGCGCATCCGCCCACCTTGTCATGTTGCTCCAGGACCAGGACCTTGTAGTCATTGAGCGCCAGGTGGGTGGCCGCGGCAAGCCCGCCGAGTCCCGCGCCGATCACGATCACGTCAAAATCCCAAGCCGGTTCAACGCGAGAGAAGGCCGACGCGCCGTCGCAAACCAGAAGCAACGAAAGTAAAAGGACAAAACAAAACACCGTGGCTTTTGAGTAACGCCTTTTTCTCATGGCATGATTCCTTTTCAATGGGGGTGGGTCCGAATTGAACGCTTCTATTTTTAGCAGCTCTTTCGTAAATTTTCAACCGGCAATCCGGCCGAAAATTCGGTGTCCCCCCTAAATTAAAATGTTGAAAAAAATAATTAATACCCTTATAAAAACAAATAACCATAAACGACTTTCTTTTCACAAAAGAGGGATGGCATCGGAAAAGACCCGTGAGAGGGTTTAAGATTCATCGGGGTTTATGAAAAAATCAACCATGCGACGGCATGATTATACATATAAGGAGGCAAATACCAGCGTGCCGGGGGCATATGCCCCGCGCGGACGCGAACACCCCAAGTAAGGAAACATAAATGCCGGTAGACATTGATCCGTCAGACCTGAATGTCCTGCTGCTGTATAACCTGGATCCCGCCTGGACATCCCGTGAAAAGGAAGAAGTCGTTTCTGTGTCCGCTCGTTTTTATCAGGCCCTCTCCGACATCGGGCATCCGACTACCCTGCTCCCCCTTGAGACCGCCGACCTTGCTTCCGCTCTGAAGCCTTTTGATCCCCTGTCATATCTTGTCTTTAACTGGTGCGAGGGGCTTCCGGGAATTTCCCACAGTGAATACCTGGTCGCACAATGCCTGGAGTCTTTGGGATTTGCATTCACCGGCGCGGGTTCCAAGGCGCTGGCGCTGTCCCAGGATAAGCGCCGGGTCATGGAAATCCTCGTCCAATCGCGTATTCCCATTCCGGCCTGGCGGGTATACGCCACTCCCGACGCGGGCGATTGGCATCTTTTTCCCGCCATCGTCAAACCGGTGAATGAGCATTGCAGCGAGGGCGTCACCCGCGATTCCGTTGTCATGAGGAAAACGAAATTGCCCCGCCGCATCGACTATATTCTGAGAACCTACCGTCAGGCCGCGCTGGTGGAGGATTTCATCGACGGGCGCGAGTTTCATGTGTCCCTCTGGGGCAACGGGCGCATCGAGATGCTGCCGCCGGCAGAGATGGATTTTTCGCTGTTTGCCGATATTCACGACCGGCTGTGCACCTATGACGCCAAGTTTGTTCCGGGTTCGCCCCATTATGAAGGCATCAAAACCCTTCTGCCGGCCCCGCTGAACGCCAAAGAGATACGGGATATCGAGGAGGTCTGCCGGTCCGCCTATCAGGCGCTGGGCTGCCGCGATTACGGCCGGATCGATCTCAGAATGCGGGACGGGGTTTTCTATGCCCTGGATATCAACCCCAACGCGGATATCAGCTATGATGCCAGCCTGGCCTGTTCCGCCGAAGCAGCCGGCTTCTCCTACGGCCAGACCGGAAGCCGCATCATCCGCCTGGCCGCCCGGCGGCATCCCGGGTGGGGCCGGATAGGGGCGGAGCCTGTAAAAATCAAAAAATGCGCCGGATAAAAACCGATGACATGGCATCTGAGATTCTAGGCCTCATCCGGCTGCCTCTTCTGATCTTTTTTGCCCGCATTCTCGATGTGTCCCTGGGAACCATTCGCATTATTTTTATTGCCAAAGGGATTCCTACATCTTAGAGGACATCAGGCATGTCAATAAGGACATCGTTTACCAGAGATCTATAGATTACAAAATTGATCAAAAACGAAAATAAAAAGGGGATTGACCCCGCAGGAATCGAACATGACACAGATCCCTTCGCCGAATAAAATCAAAGCCGTTCAAAACGCCCTGGCGAAAATGCTGGCCTCCCAGACCCTCGCGGTTCTGGCGACCCATGATGAAGGCCAGCCTTACACCAGCCTGGTGGCGTTCGTTGCTTCGCCGGATTTGAAACAGCTCTATTTTGCCACCTCCCGGACCACTCGAAAATACCTCAGCCTGACCGCCAACCCCCGGGTGGCCATGATGATCGACAACCGTTCCAACCGGCCTTCGGACATCGAAGAGGCCATGGCGGCCACCGCCGTGGGGGATGCGGAAACCGTCGGCGGCAATGAGCTGGAAACACCCAAAGCGCTTTATCTGGATAAACACCCCCACATGGCTGAATTCGCGGCAGCTCCCGACACCGCCCTGGTCCGGCTGAAGGTTTCGTGTTATTATGTGGTCACCCGGTTTCAGGATGTGACACCGCTGCCCATGGGGGCATGATCGAAGCCGCCTGCTCGAGCCCTTAAACAGGTACCAAACCGGGGCTTTTAAGGCGTACCGACAACCCGCAAACGGTTGAAATGAACACCGCCTTGTCCTTGTTAAAAAAAATCATCCTGCTGGCCACCCTGGGGGGTTTGATCCTGCCGGCCACCGCATGCGTCCGGGTGCCCGAGGGGGTATCGCCGGTCACCGGCTTTGAGCTCACCCGCTACCTGGGCCGCTGGTATGAAATCGCCCGGCTGGACCACTGGTTTGAACAGGGGCTTGAAAACGTTTTCGCGGAATACCGCCTGCGGGATGACGGGGGCGTCGCCGTGATCAACCGGGGGTATGATCCGGTTCGAAAAACATGGAAGGAGGCACAAGGAAAGGCTTATTTTGTGGAGGCCCCCGACGTGGGCCGGCTCAAGGTATCATTTTTCGGCCCGTTCTACGGCGCTTATAACATCATCGCTCTGGACCAAAAGGATTACGCCCACGCCCTGGTCTGCGGGCCGGACCGCTCCTATTTGTGGATCCTGAGCCGAACCCCAAAAATGGAGGCTAAAGTCTTGTCGGCCCTGATATGCCAGGCCGCATCCCTCGGCTTTGATACGGACAGCCTCATCCATGTGAAACAGGACGCCTCAACCAACGAAAAAAATTTTTAAAAACACATAAAAATACAGGAGACGACATGAACAAAATGGTGCGGACCAAACGCAAAAACCCCCGCCTTGTTTATCCTATTGTCTTTTTTTTATTTGCAGGGCTGCTTTTCAGCGGATGCGCCCGTATCCTCAACCACCACTACGCCGATACCGTTTTTCCCGCAGAGGGCGAAATCAGCGCTGCCGGCCTGGAAAACCCGGTCACCATTCGGCGGGACAGCCTGGGCATTCCCTTTATCGAGGCCCAGACCATGGAAGACCTTGGTTTTGCCATCGGGTTTCTGGATGCCGCGGACAGATTAACCCAGATGATCGGCCTGAAATTGATCTCCCAGGGCCGAATCGCCGAAATGGCCGGAGCGCCGGGTGTCGATATCGACAGCTACATCCGCACCCTCAACCTGACCCGGACGGCCCGCATCCTGTATGATGAAATGTCCGAAAAAAATAAGGCCCTGCTTGAACACTACTGCAATGGGGTCAACGCCTATATGGCCCAATATCGGGATAGGCTGCCGCCGGGGCTTCAGCTCAGC
The DNA here is from genome assembly GCA_964522535.1 of uncultured Desulfonema sp. Taxonomy (GTDB): domain Bacteria; phylum Desulfobacterota; class Desulfobacteria; order Desulfobacterales; family Desulfosalsimonadaceae; genus DYLE01. The sequence continues at coordinate 3,875 of CAZFWD010000199.1, read as the reverse complement.
GGTTATGTGCCGGAAGACTGGAAGCCCATCGACTCCATATCCATCTTTGGTTTTGTAAACCTGGCGCTTTCATTCAACCTTCAGGAAGAGGTCAACATTCTCAATGTGGCCCAGAAAGTGGGTCCTGAAAAGGCGGCATGGCTTTTCCCCATCTACCCGGATGAAGCGCTGCCGCTGGCCGAAGCGCAAAAGCTTTCCGGCATCGATCTGAAACCGGTGTCTTCATCCCTTGCCCTGGCGGTCCGCGCCCAAAAGGCCCTTGAAAAAACAGGCCTGATCAGTGTCGCCGCGTCCAACAACTGGGCCATATCCAAGGAGCAAACCGCGGGCGGCGCCAGCATCTTTGCCAATGATACGCATCTTATGCTTTCCCTGCCGTCTCTGTGGAACATGGCGCATCTCAAATGTAAAGACTTCCAGGCCGCCGGCGTAAGCATTCCGGGGGTTCCGGGCATCGTCGCCGGTTACAATGGTCATATCGCCTGGGGCATGACCATGGTCATGGCGGATAACCAGGATATCTTTCTAGAACAGTTGAAAGAAATCGACGGCGAACTTTACTATCTGTATCAGGACAAATGGCTGCCGGCGGTGAAAAGGGAAGAGGTGCTCAACATCCGAAAAGAGGAGCCGCAAACCATCACGGTATATGAAACCATACACGGCCCGCTGCTCAACACGGTCCTGAAAAAATCTCCTAAAAACCCCCTCCTGCCCCAGGCAATCGACCTGCCCCTGGGACTGGCGGTGAGCTGGGCCGCGTTCGAACCCGGGGATAAGACCATAGACGCCTTTTTCAACCTCGGCATGAGCCGAAGCGTGAATGAGGCGCTGATTCACGCGAGACAGATTCGCAGTATCGCCCTCAACATGGTGGTGGCGGATTCCGACACCATCGCCTGGCAGGTGACCGGCAGATACCCGATTCGAAAAAAAGGCCGGGGCCTCATGCCGTCGCCCGGGTGGAGCGGGGAATACGACTGGGTGGGGTTCCTCGATACGGACGAGCACCCCTTCTCGATCAATCCTGCCGAAGGGTTTGTCGGTACGGCCAACCACCGCAGCGTGCCCGCGGACTTTGCCCATACCCTTTCCTCCTCCTGGTATTTCCCCGAAAGGGCCGAACGGATCGCCGAACGGATCTCCGCCACGAATAAAAACTCCCTGGAAACCTGCATGGCCATGCATCGGGATGTGTTCTCCCGGTATGTAGCCAAGCTCCAGAATGCCCTGCTTGAGGGAAATCTCTGTGAGGCCATCGAGGCTGAAATCAACGCCTGGGAAAATCCCGACCGGCGGCAAAACGCCGGCGAGGCCATGGAAATGCTCAGAAGGCTTGACGGGGTCATGTCGCCTGAGTCAACAGACGCTCCCATTGTCGGGGCGCTGCTTTATACCACGACCCACAACACCTTTTTAGACGAGTTGGGGCCTTGCGATACGGCCGCCTGGAAAAGCCTTCTATCAGACGCCTGGCACAGCTATTGCGCGACTGCAGATCATCTTATTGTCCGGGGCGATGAAAGCCCGTTCTGGGATCATACGGCCACCCCGGAAAAGGAAACAAAGGCGCAAATTTTGGCAAACTCGTTTGCGGATGCCATTGATCTGCTCGAAGACCACCTGGGCAAAGACCGCGCGGACTGGCGATGGGGAAACCTTCATACCTACTATTTTGAGACAGAGGCCTCCAAGATGGCCGGGGAAATGAACTTTTTCCAGAGGATGGGCGTGAAGGCGCTCTCCTCCTATTTCAACCGGGGGCCGTTCCCCGCCCCGGGAGACCACACCACTCTGAATGTGTCGGCGTATTCCATTGCCAAGGATTTTGATACCTGGCTGATTCCGGCCATGCGGATCATCGTGGATTTCAGCCGTGAAGAACCGTTTTATGCCATCAACAGCACCGGTCAGACCGACAACCCGGTCAGCCCGCACTATGACGACGCCCTCCATGAGTGGCTTCAGGGTAATTACCGGCTCATGCCGTTTATGCAGGAAAACATCGAAAAGCACTACACCCGGATTCTGGTGATGACCCCATCGGGGTCGTAAAAAAGGGAAGACGCCGTGCTGCGGATACGCCGAATTTATGACGACAGTCTGCCGGGAAACCGGGAGCGTTTAAGCCAGGTCAAGGAAATCCTGCGCAACCGGTTTCCCCAGGTCAAGGCCGAGGAATTCGAACAGATCGGCGAGAAGCTGAGAAACCCCTTCAAACAGCGATTTCGAACCGTTCTGCTGGTGGCCGAAACCCTCAAAGGCCGGATCCAGGGGTTTGCCATGCTGCTTCATGAGCCGGTCATCGGATTTTTATATCTGGACTGGATCGCCGCCGCCTCGGGCAAAACCGGCGGCGGTTTGGGAAGCGCCCTGTATGAACGGGTCCGGCGGGAGGCCGTGGTTCTTAAGGCCAAGGGGCTTTTTTTTGAATGCTTGCCCGATGACGAAAAGGACTGTCCGAACCCGGCGCTCCTTAGGGAAAATCAGGCCCGTCTTCGGTTTTATGAACGGTACGGGGCCCGGCCGATCATCCGCACCGCCTATGAAACGCCGCTATCCCCCGAAAACACCTGCATGCCGTATCTGGTCTACGACGGCCTGGATCAAAATCACCCTCTGGGCCGCGGGTTCGCCAGAAAAGTGGTCCGGGCGGTTCTGGAGCGCAAGTACCGGGATCTCTGCCCTCCGGAATACGTGGAAAAGGTGGTCGCCTCCTTCCGGGAAGATCCAGTGGCCTTGAGAAAATTCCGCTATGTGAAACCCGAGGCCGCGAAGCCTCAAGTGAAGGGCTGTTTGGTCGAGCCGATCGCCCTGGTGATCAATGAAGGGCACCAGATCCATCACGTGCATGAACGCGGGTATGTGGAATCGCCGGTGCGGGTCCGGTCGATCCTGACGGAGCTTGAAAAAAGCGGGCTTTTCATCGGGGTCAAACCCGCAGTTTTTCCAAAGCGGCATCTTCACGCGGTTCATGACCCGGATTTTGTAAATTATCTCAAAAGAGCCTGCCGGGAGGTGCCGGAGGGCAAATCCCTCTATCCCTATATTTTCCCGATTCGCAACAAAACCCGGCCGCCCCGGGAGCCTTCGGTGCTTTCCGGATACTACTGCATCGATACCTTCACCCCCATCAACCGCAATGCCTATCCGGCAGCGCGAAGCGGTGTGGACTGCGCCCTGACCGCAGCCGAACAGATTCTGGAGGGCCGCCGCATGGCCTACGCTCTGGTCCGGCCACCGGGCCATCACGCCGAACGCCGGTCTTTCGGCGGGTTCTGCTATTTCAACAACTGCGCCGCAGCAGCCCAGCATCTCAGCGACTATGGGAAAGTCGCCGTTCTGGATCTTGATTACCACCACGGCAACGGCCAGCAGGACATTTTCTACCGCCGCTCGGACGTGCTGACGGTTTCCATTCACGGGCACCCGTCCTTTGCCTATCCTTATTTCAGCGGGTTTTCCGACGAGCGGGGGGAAGGCGAGGGAGAGGGGTTCAACCTGAACCTGGCCCTGCCGGAATCCGTGGACGGCCCTCGCTACCGACGGGCGCTGAAAAAGGCCCTTGATCGAATCAGGCAATTTGATCCAGGGTTTCTGGTGGTGGCCTTTGGCCTGGATCCGGCCAAGGGGGACCCCACCGGCACCTGGACCCTGCTGCCCAAGGATTTTACGGAAAATGGAAAGATGATCGGGGCATTGGGCATTCCCACCATGGTGGTGCAGGAAGGCGGGTACCGGATTCGAACCCTGGGCAAAAACGCGGTGTCTTTTTTTGCCGGTCTGGCGGCGGCATCGGCCCAAGGGTCAGCAATGCGCCCTGGCGCCGTCCACCCAGAAAAACCGCCGGGTATCGCACGCCGGGTATCCTGGCC
>CAZFWD010000198.1:0-10664 GCA_964522535.1 uncultured Desulfonema sp. | reverse complement strand
CCCGGCCCTGAACAATCACCGGCGTATCATCAGTCAACGCATCCCTGACCAGGGAATAGACGGAGGCAAACACCATCACCTCCACCGAACCGCCGATATCCTCAATCTCGACAAAGGCCATGGGTTTTCCACTTCTATCGGTGATCCCCTTGATGCTCCGAACGATGCCGCCGATGCGAATTGTCGAACCATCCCTGACACCGTCCCCCTTCAGCGCGATGGTGTCGATACCGGCATACTTCTCCAGCAGATCCTGGTAGGCATCCAGGGGATGCCCGGTGATATAAAATCCGATCACCTCCTTTTCCAGGGCCAGTTTCTGTTTCTCGTCCCACTCCGGAATATCCATCAGCGCCGGCGGATTCAGGGGTGCGGTTCCCGCACCGGAGCCGAACAGCTGCATCTGAGGATCCTTTTCCTCTTTCTGGACCTTCTGGCCATAATCGAGCGCATCCTCCACCGCGGCCATCATTCGGGAGCGGTGATGACCGGTCGTGTCAAACGCCCCGCACTGGATCAGGCTCTCGACGACCCGCTTGTTCACCTTGTGAAGATCCACCCGCTGGCAGAAATCAAACAGGGATAAGAATTTGCCATCCTTTCGGGCTTCAAGGATTGCATCAATCGCGGCCTCGCCGACATTTTTCACCGCGGCCAGACCAAATCGGATCTCAGACCCGCTGACCGTAAACCCCTTGTCGCTTTCGTTTATATCCGGCGGCATCACCGGTATGTTCTGATGACGGCATTCCGCGATATACTTCACCACGTCATCGGAGGACCCCATTTCAGAGGTGAGCACCGCCGCCATATATTCCACGGGAAAATGGGCCTTCAGGTAGGCGGTCTGATACGCGATCATCGCGTAGGCGGCGCTGTGCGACTTATTAAACCCATACCCGCCGAAGGTCTCCATTAAATCAAAAACCTGGTGGGCCTTATCCTCCGGGATGCTGTTGTCCAGCGCCCCTTTTACAAAACGCTGCCGGTGCTCGGCCATGACGGCGGTTTCCTTTTTACCCATGGCCTGCCTCAAGACATCCGCTTCCGCCATGGTATAGTCGGCCAGAAGGCTGGCGATCTTCATGACCTGCTCCTGGTACAGGACAACCCCGTAGGTGACATTCAGTATCGGCTCCAGTTCGTCCACCAGGTAGGCAACCGCTTTCCTGCCGTGCTTGCGTTCCACATACTCGTCCAGCATGCCGCTGCCCTTCGGACCCGGCCGGTAAAGGGCGACAAGAGCGGTGACGTCGGCGAAATTTTCAGGCTTAAGCCGTGTCGCCAGGTCCCTCATACCGGCACTCTCAAGCTGAAACACGCCGGTCGTGTCTCCTGAACAGAGAAGTCGGTAGGTGGCCGAATCCGACAGGTCAAGGTCGTCGAGATCCGGCGGTGTTTTTCCCTGGGCCGCGATGATGGAAATGGCGTCCGCCATAATGGTCAGGTTGCGAAGCCCTAAAAAATCGAACTTCACCAGCCCGATGCGCTGCACCTGGTGCATATCAAACTGGGTCAGGACCTCCCCCCGTTTTCCCTTATACAGCGGAAGGTAAGCCACGAGGGGTTTGTCGCCGATCACCACCCCGGCCGCGTGGGTCGAGGCATGGCGATTCAACCCCTCCAGCACCCGCGAAATCTCGACAAGCTCGGCGATTTTTCCGTCCTCCGCGACCTTTTCCTTCAGCCGGGGTTCCCTTTCCAGGGCCTCATCCAGGGTGATATGAAGGCTGTCCGGCACCAGCTTGGCGATGGCATCCACCTCCCTCAGAGGGATGTCCAGGGCACGCCCCACATCCCGGATCACGCCCCTGGCCTTCATGGTACCGAAGGTGATGATTTGAGAAACATACTCCGGCCCGCCGTACCGGTTCACCACGTAATGGTAGACATCCTCCCTGCCGTTGACGCAGATATCCACATCGATATCCGGCATGCTGCTGCGGTCCGGGTTGAGGAACCGTTCAAACAGCAACCCGTGCTCGATGGGATCGATATTGGTAATCCCCAGGGAATAGGCCACCAGGCTCCCGGCGGCAGACCCCCGGCCGGGTCCCACGGGAATCTCTTTGTTTTTTGCGTATTCGATAAAATCCGCAACAATCAAAAAATAGCCTGAAAACCCCATTTTATGAATCACCGAGATTTCATAGTCGAGCCGGTCCCGATATACCGATTCATCGGTATTCGGATGCTTGTGCCGGATCCGTTCCAGCCTTTGCGCAAACCCCCGGCGAACCTTGTCCTCAAACATGTCCTTCTCGGAGAGCGCGGCGGTATGATCGAACCTCGGGAAATGAAAGGATTCAAAATCAAACGCCACATGGCAGCGTTCGGCGATGACCATGGTGTTTTCAATCGCGCCGGGGAATTCAGCGAAACTGGCCGCCATCTCTTCCCCCGATTTCAGATACAGCTCCCGGGTGCTGAACCTCAAGCGGTTGGCATCATGGAGGGTTTTACCGGTCTGAATGCACAGCAGCACATCGTGGGCCTTGGCGTCTTCCTTGTTTAAGTAGTGGCAATCGTTTGTCGCCACAAGCGGTATGGACAGCCGGCGGCTCATATCGAAAAGCGCCTGGTTGACCCCTTCCTGCTCGGCAATGCCGTTGCTCTGCACCTCAAGGAAAAAATTGTCTTCCCCGAACAGCTCCACAAAAAACCGAGCGGCGGCATCCGCCTCCTGAATCCGGCCCGACCGGAGCAGCTTGGGGATTTCACCCTTCAGGCAGGCGGACAGCGCGATCAGGCCCTTGTGGTGCGCGCGCAGCAAGTCCTTATCGATCCGCGGGGTGTAATAAAACCCTTCGAGGCTGGCAACGGTGGCCAGGCGGCACAGGTTGTTATACCCCTCCTGGGTTTCCGCAAGCAGCACCAGGTGGGAAACCCCCTTATGGTCCAACGGGGTCTTGTCGTGAATCGTCCGGGGAGAAACATAGCACTCGCACCCGATGATCGGCTTGATCCCGGCCGCGCAGGCTTTCTCATAAAAATTAATCGTGCCGAACATGGTGCCGTGATCGGTGATCGCCACCGCCGGCATTCTAAACTCAGAGACCCGCGCCAGAAAAGGATCCAACCGAATGGCGCCGTCGAGCAGGCTGTATTCGGTATGAACATGAAGGTGCACAAAATTATGATTCATTTTTTCGGGCATCAAATACCTTTAACACCGGTGCGGCATAGGGCCTGCGGAAAGATGAACGGGTGTCGCGTCCGGCCGGTGGAAGGCCGGCCGAAGCCTTCCTAATCGAGGCTGTAGTTCGGCGCCTCTTTTGTGATAATGACATCGTGGGCATGGCTCTCCCGCAGTCCTGCGGCGCTGATCTTGATGAACCGCGCCTTCTCCCTCAGCTCCTCGATGGTGCGGCAGCCCACATACCCCATACCGGATTTGAGCCCTCCCACGAGCTGAAATACGTTTTCGGCAATGCTGCCGCGATAGGGCACCCGGCCGACGATTCCCTCGGGCACCAGCTTGTCCCCGTCGGTTTCATCCCCCTGGTAATACCGGTCTTTGCTCCCCTGCTGCATGGCCTCAAGGGATCCCATGCCACGGTAGGACTTATAGCTTCGCCCTTGAAAAATAATTTTCTCGCCGGGGCTTTCCTCGGTACCGGCAAAAAGCCCGCCGATCATGACCAAATGCGCGCCCGCGCCGATCGCCTTGGTGATATCTCCTGAATACTTGATCCCACCGTCCGCGATCAGCGGCACCCCGGTTTTATTGGAGATGGAACGGCAGTTCAGGATGGCCGTCAGCTGAGGGATCCCGATCCCCGCGATAATCCGAGTGGTGCAGATGGAGCCGGGGCCGATACCGACCTTGACGGCGCCGGCTCCGGCGTTGATCAGGTCCTCGGCCCCCTTGGCCGTTCCCACATTACCGGCGATAATATCGATATCTTTAAACATGCTTTTTAAGCGTTTCACCGCGTTCAGCACATTCACCGAATGCCCGTGGGAGGTATCGATCAGCAGGACATCCACCCCGGCGCTGATCAAGGCGTCCGCGCGGCCCTCCATATCCGAACCCACCCCCACGGCCGCGCCGACCCTCAGCCGGCCGAAACCGTCCTTGCAGGCCTTGGGGTATTTCTTGATCTTTTCAATATCCTTGATGGTGATCATGCCGGTGAGCCGCCCCTTGGCGTTGACCACCAGGAGTTTTTCAATCCGGTGCTGATGAAGCAGCTTTTTGGATTCTTCCAGATCGATCCCCTCCGACACCGTCACCAGGTTTTCCCTGGTCATCACCTCGGATACCTGTTTATCCAGATCGGTTTCAAACCGAAGGTCCCGGTTGGTCACGATCCCCACCAGCTTGTCCCCCTTGGTCACCGGAACCCCGGATATATGGTATTGTTCCATCAGCCTTAAAACATCCCGTATCGGCACGTCCGGTTCCGTGGTAATCGGATTGATGATCATTCCGCTTTCAGACTTTTTAACCAGTTCCACCTCCCGGCACTGGTTTTTGATATCCATGTTCCGGTGAATGAATCCCAGCCCGCCCTCACGGGCGATGCTGATCGCGGTTTTGGACTCGGTTACGGTATCCATCGCCGCAGTCACCAGGGGAATGTTCAGACTGATATTTTGGGTCAGCAGGGTGCTGGTATCGACCTCACCGGGTAAGACATCCGAATAGCCGGGCAGCAACAGGACATCATCAAAGGAATACGCCTCCTCGGGCGGTGTTTTTACCATAATGCCTCCGAATACGTTAAAACCGCTCCCATCGATGGATTACAAACTTGACAAGCTTATTAACATTATCATAATACATGCCACAATAATAAAAAACACCTGAAACGCAAAAACCGGGTTCGCCCTGAATCGAAAAAGCATTCGTATCCATGTTGACCTCCATCAACCCCAAAAATCCGCAACCGCGGCTGATCGCCGCCGCGGTCGATATCCTGAAACAGGGGGGTGTTATTGCATACCCGACAGACACCTTCTATGGTATCGGCTGTGACATCATGAACAAGAAAGCGATTGAAAGCGTGTATCGGTTGAAAAAGCGGGATAAAAACAAACCGTTTAGTTTTGTGTGTTCCGGACTGAAAAACATCAGCCAGTACGCCAAGGTATCCAACTACGCCTACAAGACCATGAAAAGGCTCCTGCCGGGGCCGTATACCTTTGTCCTGGAAGGTTCAAAAATGGTTCCGGAGATCATGCTGACCAAAAGAAAAACCGCCGGCATCCGCGTACCGGCGCATAACATCTGCCTGGAACTGGTGAAAGGACTTGGCAATCCCGTTATATCCACAAGTGCCGGCCTTCCCGGTGAAGAAATCTTTCATGATCCGTCCCTGTTGCATGATCATTTCAACGCAAGCATCGATCTGGTCATCGACGGCGGCCCGGTACCCGGCGAGCCTTCCAGCGTGATCTCCCTTATCCATGACATCCCCGAGGTCATTCGAAAAGGCCTCGGGGATGTGTCCCTGTTTGAATAGGCGCCAGCGTCACGCCGGCACACCGCCCGTCTGCGTCTATTCCTGAAGCTCCGGGCGATACACATACCCGCCGGTGAGCGCGGGCTCACCCAAACCGGCAGCCGTCCGCGCGATCTCCTTTGCGGCCATCTCCATCAGATACCGCAAAAACGAAAGCCGTTCTTTGGGCGGATAAACCGTGGTGATCCTGCCGGTGATGCCGCCGAGTTGGCCCGCCCACGCAACGGCGTCTTCAAGGTTGCCGAGCCGGTCCACAAGCCCGTGTCCCTTTGCCTCCTCTCCGGAAAAAATACGGCCGTCGGCGATTTTACCCACATCCTCCGGTTTCATCCCCCTGCCTGCTGCGACATCCTCGACAAACTGCCGGTGAATGGTATCGGTAAACCGCTGCAGCAGAATCCTTTCCGAGGCCGTCATCTCGCGCACCGGTGATCCGATATCCTTGTATTCCCCGCTTTTGATCACCACCGGCGACAATCCGATCTTTTTAAACAGCGCCTCGAAATTCGTATACCCCATGACCACCCCGATGCTGCCGGTGATCGTCCCGGGGTTGGCGACAATCCCATCCGCCGCGGAAGCGATATAGTATCCCCCGGAAGCGGCAATGCTTCCCAGGGAGGCGATCACCTTTTTCTTTTCCACGGTTTTTCGAATCTGCCGGTAGATCTCCTGGGAGGGTCCCACTGCCCCGCCCGGAGAATCCACGCGGACCACGATCGCCTTGACCCCGTCGTTCTCGGCAAATTTTTTGATCTGCTCGAGGACCTGCCGGGAATCGACGATCATGCCGCCGATCTCGATCACCCCCACCTTTTCGCCAAAGGCCAGATCCGAAGCCTTCCGGCTCACCGTCTCCAGCAAAGAAAGGCCGAGCATGGCGGAGGCCACCACGGTGGTGAAAACCAGGATAAAAAACAGATACGGGTGTCTTCGGGAAAACATCGGCTACCGGTCCGGAATTACTTACGGTTCAGCAAAAATCTGCAAAAACGGCGCAACAAATCATTCGGCCGGATCAATCCTGCCCTCATCCGGTTCGGTCCCATCAGGGTCAGGCTCCGAATCCGGGGCGTCAAACGCCTCTTCCTCCGCCCCAGGCTCTGATGACGGTGCCGCCGATGCCTTCCGTGACTCCGCAGGTTCGTCCCCAGGGGTTTCAACCGCCGCATCGGCATCGGGTTCATTCGGTTCGGAAGACGCCTGCTTTGCCTTGTTGTTTAAACCGTTCAGCTTCTCCTGCAGGTTCTGCTGAAGAATTTCTCCAAAGCTTGACGGAGCAGGTTTTACCTTGATGACATACTCCTCAAGCATCGTCTGCTCGTCATCAGCGTCCAGTCGTTTGATGGAAAGCCCGATCCGCCGTTCCGTCGTATTGATGTGCATCACCTTGGCGGTCAGGGAATCCCCCACCGTGTACATGCCTACCGGGGTTTTGACCTTCTCCTTGCTGATTTCGGAGACGTGCACCAGACCTTCGATCCCCTCCTCCAGCTCCACGAAAATTCCGAAATCAGTGACATTGGTGATGGTCCCGTTGATCTCGGTTCCGACCGGATAACGCTCCGGTACGGTCTTCCACGGATCATCCGCCAGCTGCTTGACGCCCAGGGAGAACCGCTCGTTGGCAATGTCGATATCCAAAACCTTGGCCTGAATCACATCCCCCTTTTTATAGAGCTCGGAGGGGTGTTTAACCCGCTTAATCCATGAGATATCGGATATATGCACGAGACCGTCGATATCATCGTCAATCCCGATGAAGATACCAAAATCGGTGATGTTTTTAACCCTTCCCTCGATGGTGGATCCCACCGGATACTTTTCGCTGATCATCTCCCAGGGGTTCGGCATGATCTGCTTCATGCCCAGAGAAATCCGGCGGCTTTCCGGCTTGATGTCCAGCACCACCGCATCCACCTCTTCCCCGACGCTGACCACCTTGGAAGGATGACGAATCTTGCGGGTCCAGGACATTTCCGACACATGGATCAACCCTTCAATCCCCTCTTCCACTTCCACGAAAGCGCCGTAATCCGTCAGGCTCACCACCTTCCCGGTTATTCGCGCGCCGACAGGATACCTCTCCTTGGCGGTGGACCAGGGATCCGGGACCAGCTGTTTCATGCCCAAAGATACCCGTTCATTCTCTTTGTCAAACGACAACACCTTTACGGTGATCGGATCGCCGATGGCATAAAGCTCCGAGGGATGCTTGACCCTTCCCCATGAAATATCCGTTATATGCAGCAGGCCGTCAACCCCGCCCAGATCGACAAATATGCCGTACTCGGTGATGTTCTTGACCGTACCCTCCATCACCTCACCTTCCGCGATGGCGGCAAGGGTCGTGGCGCGTTTCTCCTCCCGCTCGGCCTCCAGAATCGCCCGTCTTGAGAGAACGATATTGTTTCGCTTGCGATTGAACTTTAAAATCTTAAAAGAAAAGGTCTTACCCACCATGTCATCTAAGTTTCGAATCGGTCGAAGGTCCGCCTGGGAGCCGGGCAAAAACGCCTGTACCCCCACATCCACCGAGAACCCGCCCTTGACCCGGGTGATGATCACGCCCTCGATGATGCCGTCGGCCTCGTAGATATCCTTGATCTGATCCCACACCTTGACCTTGGCGGCCTTTTCCTTGGACAGGACGACCCGTTCCTCCTCCTCGTCCCAGAACTCGACCATCACCTCGACCTTGTCGTTTAAGTTGGCGTTCACCTTTCCGTTTTCGTCCAGAAATTCATGGATGGGGATCTGCCCCTCGGACTTATACCCGACGTCAACCAAAACAAAATCCTTGTCCACGGAGATAATCGTTCCGGTAACGACCTCACCCTCCTCAAAGTGCTTGAGGCTTTCCTCATACATCTCCATGAAATCCTTCATGCCCTGTTCCGAAGAAGCCTCGCCGGCGGCGGACGCCTCACCATTCAAAGAAACGGCGATGTCATCCACCAGCGCACCGGTTTTGTCCGCCTCCGGTTCCATGAACGGCGAACTGTTTTTTTGTTTGTTACTGTTGTTTTCCATTAACCTATTTCCCCCTTTAACCATTTGATATCCCGTCCTGTTTTTATGCAAGGCGGGTATAACCGAAATTTAATAGCAGACCTTTTATTGAAACTCAACAGATAAATTCAAAAAATAAACGATTCCGCAAGGCATGGATAATTTAAGCCTGAAGCAGGATGATTTTCTTTTCCACATAAGATACCATTTGCGCCAGCACCGCATCGACCGGAATATCTGTTGAATTGATGATGATCGCGTCTTCCGCCGGTCTAAGGGGCGACAGTTTGCGCAGGGTGTCGTTTTCATCCCGGCGTTTCATATCCCTTTCCACCTCCGCAAAAGGCTGGGGATTGATACCCGAAAGCTCCATGTGTCTCCTAATCGCCCGGGTCTTTAAATCCGCGGTGAGAAAAAATTTGAGGTCCGCATCGGGAAACACCACGGTGCCCATATCCCTGCCCTCAAACACCGCCGCCTTTTCCACCCCCATTTTCCGCTGCAGATCCAGAAGCGCCCGGCGCACCGCCGGCTTCGCCGACACCGCCGAAGCCAGTATGGATATCTTCGGGGCCCGAATCCGGTCCGTGATGTCCGTTTCGCCTGAAAAAAGCCGGGTGCCGTGCTCCCCGCGGACAAACTTAAGCTCCAGGCTGCGGCAGAGCGCGTCCAGCCGTGCCTCATCATCAGGGGGAATACCGCGATCTCTGGCCTCCAGGGCAACCCCCCGGTAAAGCGCGCCGGTATCCACGTATTTATACCCCAGCCGGTCAGCCAGTCTTCGGCTGACCGTTGTCTTTCCGGCGCCGGCCGGGCCATCAATGGTGATCAGCAGACCTTGCATGCCATGACGTTCCGATCATTCGCAAAGCACGTTTTCCAGGGCGTTTAAAAACCGAAGGTTCTCCTGATGAAGCCCCACATTCACCCGAATGTGCTCAGGGTATCCATAGGAAACCATTGAACGGACGATCACCCCCTGCTTGAGCAGGGCTTCAAACACCGCATCCGCGTTTTTTTTGACATGGATTAAAAAAAAGTTGGCCTGGGTCGGGTAACAGACCAACCCCAGGCTTCTAACGGACGCCTGCAGAAACGCGATCTCCGTCTGAATCAGCTTTCTGGTTTCGGCTAAAAACGCCTCATCATCCAAGGCGGCGACAGCGCCCGCCTGGGCCAGCCGGCTGGTATTAAACGGCTGGCGAATCCGGTTTAAGACCGACGCGATTTCAGACGGCATCACCCCGTATCCGATTCGAATACCGGCAAGGCCGTAAGCCTTTGAAAAGGTCCGCAGAACCGCTATGGGCCGGTCCTTATGGAGAAGGGTCAGACCGTCTAAAAACTCCGGATCCGTTGAAAACTCGATGTAGGCCTCATCAAGAATCACCAGCACGTCCTCCGGCAGGCGATCCAAAAAATCCGCAAACGCGCTTCGGGAGACGGCGGCGCCGGTGGGGTTGTTGGGGCTGTTTATAAAAACCATCCGGGTCCTGGGCGATATCTTCTCCAGCATGGATGACAGATTCAAGCCCTCCGGCGGCATCGGCACAAACACCGGGACAGCGCCCACCGACCGCACGAATATTTCATACATCAGAAAGGACGGCGCGGTCATGACGGCTTCCTCGCCGACCTGTAAAAAAGCGCGCACCAGCATGCCGATCACGTCATCCGAACCGTTTCCCAGCACGATCTGGTCCGTTGATACCCCCAGCCTGCCGGCCAGTTTATGAATCAGATCATACCCGCTGGCATCGGGATACCGGTGCAGGTCGGCCATGGCCGCCTGCATCGCGGAAACCGCCTTGGGCGACGGTCCCAGCGGATTTTCATTGGAGGCCAGCTTGATCGAACCCGATATGCCGTATTCCCGCTCCACCTCGGAAATGGGTTTTCCGGGGGTATAGGGCTTGATGGACAGAATGTATTCCGGAATACTCAGTTTCATCACGATTTCCCGCCTTTTTTATGTTTTTCCCGTCTGACCTTCGGCTGCCTCGGCCAGGGTTTGTAGGGCAGGGTCTTCCAGCGGCGATGCACCCAGAACCACTGATCCGGATACCGGCGGATGGCCGAGCCGATGACCCGGTTGTAACAGGCGGTATTTGCCGCGATATCGCTGGTCCGGTCACCTGTTTGAATCAAGGGGATCTCCGCACCGAATTCCACTCGGAACCCGTC
>CAZFWD010000197.1:0-3026 GCA_964522535.1 uncultured Desulfonema sp. | reverse complement strand
CTGATACCGATCCATATTGTCCATCATATCCATGTCCGGGGTATCCATCCACCCCGTGGGTTCCTGATGGATGGATGCCGATGGTGGATATTGTGCTTTATCCATCCACCACCCTATACCCGAATCCATACTCTATTCAACCGGGAACTCCGTGGGTTCCTTATCCTTATTATTCGGTATGCGGTGCAACACAATGAAAGACTGGCTATCATATTTTTGGGGCCATGTTCAGGCCCGGCTCATTGCGCTGGTGCAGTGGGTCAGCGAGAAATCTCAATTTTAAATTTAAGGAGACGCAAAATGAACTGGATTGGTATTGCAAAGGCGGTATTTTCTCTGCTTCCCGTGATCATTGACGCGATCAAGGCGCTGGAGGCGGCGATTCCGGCGGAAAAAATGGGCGCCGAAAAGCTGAATGTGATTCGGGGGATTATTGAATCCATCGACGCCGGCGCATCCGCCGTGTGGCCCTACCTGGAAAAGGCGGTCAATATCGTGGTGGCGGTGTTCAACAAGCTCGGTGTTTTTAAAACAACCACAACATAGCGGAAGCGGAAGGGGTAAGATATGGCAGAAGAACGCGGGTATGGATATCATTCGGTATGGAGCGCGGAGGTCGTGGCGGCCTCGGGCACGGCGACCTCCGGGGTTTACGATCTGACCAATAAGGAAAAAGGGGTCGCCTGCCTGCATATCAAGCTGACCGGCTCGGGGACCGTGACGATTGCTTATGAAAAGGCCGGCAAAATTCCGTCGGCGGCCGGGGATTTTGTAACCGGGGCCAACCTGGCCACCGGGGTGGTCGCCGGGACCTACTGCTATGCGGTGGATGTGGCGGCGGCGGCGATCCGGTTCAAGGTGACGGAGACCGGAACCGAGGAACAGGTGGTGATCAGTGAGGCGTATTTTTATGCCCAGGCAAGGCCGAGGTAAGATTTTACATTTTATTCTTAAACATCTGCGGGCCGGCAGGCAAGCCGATCCCGCAGATGTGGCCGGCAAGCGCCGCAGGTGGGCGGCGTGGCTAAGGTTTAAGTTTTAATAGTCGTCAATAATAAACCCGGGCTTGGAGCGGTCCCGAACACTGGACCCCGGCAGGGTATGATACCCGGTGCCATCCTCCTCGATAACGATTCCGGGTTTGGAGCGATCCCGAACCCTGGACCCCGGAAGGGTCTGGTAGCCGGTGCCATCCTCCTCAATAACGATTCCGGGTCTGGAGCGATCCCGAACCCCGGACCCCGGCAGGGTTTGATACCCGGTACCGTCCTCCTCGATAACCAGGCCGGGCCTGGAGCGGTCCCGGACCCCGGACCCCGGCAGGGTCTGATAGAATGTTTCCTCGGCCATGGCCGGGGCGGCGAGCAGGATTGAAAAAAACAGGCTGATGATAATTTTTTTCATGGTGTCCTCCCTTTTGGTTTGATAATAATCATTATTTGGGGCGTTGTAAAGTCAGGGGCGCCCAGCGCGTCGGCTTTTTATCAACCCAAGACTCTTGTTTTTGGTGATTCCCCCCTCCTCATAGACCCTGCCGATGATAAACCCGGTGATGTTCTGCTGCCAGACCAACTCGGGGAAGCCTATCGTGCCACCGTTTCCTTGCCGTACTGGCATCTCAACCACCTTCGGATTTTCTAATTTTTTCATGGCGTCCTCTTTTGGGGTTTGATATGTGGTCAATTGTGGTCAATGATCCGGGCAGGATTTTCCAAGATTTAGCATAGTCCACCAGGGCGGCGATGCTGCCAATTTCAAAGACTACGATGGAGCCCGGGGTGGTGCGAACCACAACCCTAATGGGATGTCTGAAATAAATGGAGATTTTTTGTTCTGGATTTTTCCATACCGCGCACACCTCATTGTCCGGCGTAAGGGAGAGCATCGGGATATGAATATCATTGAATTTATTTATAAATTTATTAAAACACATTACGGATTTTACAAGGTTGGCCGGATAACAGCCGCTGCCGTTTTTTGCAAGGGCCATCAGGGCGCGGAGTTTTTTTTGCGTGGGGTTCATTTTTTTATCCTTGGTATGTGGTCAATATGTGGTCAATGTGGTCATTATTTTGGAGGGGCTTGGATCGCGTAAGTGCTTGATTTTTTGGAGCCGACGAGCGGAATCGAACCGCTGGCCTGCTGATTACGAATTAGTTGCGATGCCAGAACCCACCGATTTTATTTATAATATTTTGATTAAAATTGACCACAGGGCAATCCCTTGTCAATCCTGCGTTTGCGGGCCTATGCCGTTTAAATTTTCAATGATTTCGGGCGTGTCCTCACACGCCCGCATTAGTATTTTTTGCGTTTCAGGGCCTGGATTATAATTATTTATATTCTCGGCCACCAATTTGGTGAACGGCACAACTGTACCGTATAGATACCCGCTCCTCCAAGTGACGTTGATCTCCTCTTGGGTCATGCCCTTTAAAGTTTTCATTTTTTAGTCTCCCATAACAGCAGTTTTATGTTCTGCTACTATGTCTTTCAATAAGGCTCGTTTGCAAGCAGGTAGCATAGATGTCCATTTTATACCATAGATCAGCAGATACAATTCGTTTATCCCATCTGTCCATTCATCTTCGTCGTTGCTTAAAAAGCAGTCGATGGCGTGTTTTATTTTTGCCCGCTCATTTTTGGTCATTTTCAGTCCCCTATCCTTTTTATAGCACGCTGGTGGCCAGGACTCAATCTTGCGCTTGCGGGCCATGTGAATGCCGCAATTCGTCTATCGCTTCCTCGAACCCATCATCGACCTCGCCCGGCCAAGTGCCCATGAGAGATCGTACATCGGTCAAAGGTTTGACATTCTGCGCCTGGGCCAGCTCCTGGATGATGCGCGGGTCCTCTTGGGCCTTTAAATTTTCAATGATTTCGCAACCCCTTGGCGTGGGCCTTAAAGCGGCGTTGTATTCAGCCGCCTGCCGCCCAGGTCGCAATGCCCTCGTCGCAATGCCCTCAAAAACCTCCTCCCGAGTCAATGTCTGATACCGGAAAATGGCCAGTTTTTTTTCGTAAAC
>CAZFWD010000196.1:0-4649 GCA_964522535.1 uncultured Desulfonema sp. | reverse complement strand
TTGAACTTATAGGGAGAAAAAAATATGCAAATCAGCGCAATTATCGAACATGATGCAGATGGTTATTTTGCCTATGTCCCATCACTTAAGGGGTGTGTTTCTCAGGGGGATTCTCTGGAGAGTGTTTTGCAAAACATTAAAGAAGCCATTGAATTGTACTTGGAAGACATGGGTATTGAAGAAAGAGCTTCAATGATGAGAAGCTCTCTCATTATTGCTCCGATAGAAGTTGGAGAAATTCATGCCTGAGAAATTAGAGAAATTAACGGCACAACGGGCGGAAAAGGAACAAGGCGGTCAAACCTTGATTTGTGACGATTCAAACATTCATGTTGAAGAAAACAGGGCTGATAATCACAAATCAAGGTTTGATCCCAAAAAAATCGCCATAATCGGGCCCACCGCGCCGTTTCGGGGCGGCATCGCCCATTATACGACCCTGTTGTTTAAGCACTTGAAAAACCGCCATGAGGTGCGGTTTTTTGCATTTAAACGCCAGTATCCGGGCTGGTTGTTTCCGGGAAAGACGGATATCGATCCCAGCCGCGAGGCGTTTTCAGCGCCCGGGGTGGAGCGGACCCTGGATTCCCTCAATCCGCTGACGTGGATTGGCACGGCTCGGAAAATTATTCGAAGCCGGTGCGACCTGCTGATCATTCCCTGGTGGGTGTCCTTCTGGGCCCCGCCGTTTTTGACCATTCTTGCTTTGGTGAAGCGGCGGACCCGCGCAAAAATTTTATTTGTCTGTCATAATGTGGTGGCCCATGAGGCCCGGTTTTTCGACCGGGCTTTAACCCATATGGTGCTTCGGTTCGGGGATTTTTTTATTGTCCATTCGAAAGAGGATGAGGCCAATCTTCGGGCCATGCTGCCCCGGGCCGTGATCCATCGCCGTTTTCATCCCACCTATGATGCGTTCAACAGGGGAACCGCGGCGCCGAAAGACTGCCGCCGAGCCCTGGGCGTTCAGTCTCCGGTGCTTCTGTTTTTCGGCTTTGTTCGGGATTACAAGGGGCTGAAGCATCTTCTGGCGGCCATGCCGAAGATCCTTGCAAAAATTTCCGTGACCCTTCTGATTGTCGGGGAGTTCTGGAAGGATAAGGAAACCTATCTGAAGCAGATCAATGATCTGGGCATTAACGGCCGGGTGCGGATTATAGACGAATATGTGCCGAATGAAGATGTGGGTCGATATTTTAACGCGGCGGACCTGGTGGTCCAGCCTTATGTGTCGGCCACGGGAAGCGGGGTGGTGCAGCTCGCCTTTGGGTTTCACAAGCCGGTGGTGGTCACGGCCGTGGGCAGTCTGCCGGAAATCGTGGAGGACGGCAAAGCCGGGTTTGTGGTGCCGCCGGGGGATGCGTCCGCCATTGCCGCTGCGGTGATTCGGTTTTTTGAGGAAAACCGCGCGGAAGAATTTTCGGAAAATATCAGAAAGCAGCAACACCGGTTTTCCTGGGATCATCTGGTGGACAGCATTGAAAGGCTGGGGAAAGGCTGGGGGTCAAACCTTGATTTGTGATTAACAGTGGGTAGGTTAAATGGGCATTGACAGGGAAATTAAAAGTAGCTACTTTATAAGCATAAGTGGCCTCTTAAAAAGGAGGGGGCGGATATGAATGTCAATGTGGCGGGTATTAAAGAAATTAAAAATAATTTGAGCCGTTATCTGGCCAAGGTGAAATCGGGTGAGGAGATCCTGATTACGGAAAGGGGCAAACCGGTTGCCAGGATTATAAAGGAAAATGAAGGAAATCGTTCAACTCGGGCCGCCTTGAGTTCGCTCATTCAAAAGGGTTTAATAACCCTGCCGGCCCAAAGCCTCCCTCGAGACAATCCCCTTCCCATAAAGGTTTCTGGAAAACCGGCTTCTGAAATGGTCATCGAGGACCGGCGGTGATATTATATCTGGATACAAGCGCGCTTTTGAAAAGATATTTCAGGGAGCCTTTCAGTGAGGCGGTTTCACTCAAATGGACACAATCAGAAGCCATTGTCATATCTTCGGTGGCGTATGCGGAAACCATGGCCACGATATTTCGAAAGAAACGCGAATCCGGCCTCAGCAATCGGGTTGTCCAGAAAATTATGGCGACTTTTCAAAGAGACTGGAGAGGGTTTATTCATGTCGAGGTCACGGACGACCTCAATGAATATATTGATCAAGTGGTCCAAAATCATTCCCTTCGCGGGTTTGACGCCATTCATCTTGCCTCGGCACTGGTTATCCATGAAAAATTGCCACATGATTTTTTCTTTGCCTGCTTTGATCAACGGCTCAATCAGGTGGCCCGGATCGAAGGGCTTGCTTGTTTTTAAAACCGACGGAAGCTGTCGGGGGTCAAACCTTGATTTGTGATTAAATCCTTGAAACCGAGGGGCCGGGGCAGGTTTCGATGCATGATTTGAGCATTGACTTTTTGCCGGGCGCTGATTAGACTAGTCTTAAACCAGTTTAAGGAGAAATAAAATGGAAACGGTCGGCGCATATGAGGCAAAAACACACCTTCCCAAACTGCTTGAGCGGGTCAGCAAAGGGGAACGAATTACCATCACCCGTCACGGGGTGCCTGTGGCGGTGTTGCTGCCCCCTGAGTGTCAACAAAAAAGAGACCCTGCCATAATCATCGGGGAGCTGCGGAAATTTCGAAAGCAGTTTCGCCTGGACGGGTTAAGTGTGAGGCAAATGATCGAAGAAGGAAGACGCTGAATTGGATAACCGATTGGTCATTGACACTTCCGTGGTGATGGCCTGGTGCTTCGAAGATGAAATCAATCCTTATGCGGATTTCATTTTAGACAGCCTGAAAAACACGGTTGCGATTGTCCCCGCTGTTTGGCCGTTGGAGGTGGGCAATGTGCTGTTGGTCGCTGAGCGGAAAAAACGCTTGACCAAGGCGGCCGGTATTAGATTCATCGGGCTTCTTTCAGAACTGCCCATCATTGTTGATCAGGAGCCTCCAGAAAGAATGATGCGGGAAATTTTGTCACTGGCGCGGAAAAATCAGCTTTCAACTTATGATGCGTCCTATCTTGATCTTGCGATGAAGCGGGACCTGCCCATCGCCACCCTGGATCAACGGCTGATTGCCGCCGCGAAAAAGAATCGGGTGAGGATCGTCCCAATGGGTCCCAATGGGGTCAAACCTTGATTTGTGATTTTTGGGCACGAGCGGCATGGCCATATTAAGCAAAAGACTGGCCCAATGGCGGCATGAAATGATCCGGCCGTATATTTACGGCGATGTGCTGGATCTGGGCTGCGGCAACCCGGTTATTCTGGAGAGGTTCGCCGATGCCATGGATTCTTACAGCGGGGTCGAGCGAAGCGCAGACCGCGTCAAGAATATCTCCGGCCGTTTTCCCAATGCCTTGATGTATCAGCGGGATCTGGACCGGGACGCCTTAAACCTGGACCGCCGGTTTGATGTGGTGCTCATGATCGCCTTGATCGAGCATATCTGGAATCAGCGGTTTTTGTTTGAAGGGGTGATTGAGTGCCTAAAGCCCGGCGGCCGGATCGTGATCACCACGCCCACGCCTTTCGGCAACGATATTGTTCACCGGCTGGGGGCGAAGCTGGGGCTTTTCGCCCAGTCCGCGGTGGACGATCATATCGTGATCTACAACCGGCTTCGGTTTCATAACCTGGCCAACGAGTTCGGATTAAAACTGGAAAAATATCAAAGGTTTCAGTTTTTCTGTAATCAGCTCGGGGTGTTGAGAAAGGTTTAATTCCGTTTCTGCAGGGCCTTTAAAAGAATCTATATTTTTTCGATTTGAAAGATGAACAAGCTACTCACGAAAATCCCAAAAATTCCAAAATCTACTTTTTCTTGAAAATCAGAAAATAAAATATTATTATTTTCCAAAAAATAAAAAAAATCGTTTTATTTACGATATTGTAAAGGAAAGCAAGATGGAAGTAAGAAAAGTGTCATCAAAAGCGCAACTGACATTGCCGAAAGAGTTTTCGGGAAAACTGGTATCCATCGAAAAACTTTCTGAAGGCGTGCTTCAGATAAAATCAGGTGAGTTTATTCCGGATTCGGAGAGAATATTTCATACGCAAAGGTATAGAACCAGGCTGGAAACGTTTGATCAATGGATGGAAACGCATGATCTTCAGGAAACCGATGTGGAACATGTGGCTAAAGGCAAGAAATCGTGAAGGTCAAGCTTGATTTAAACTACCCGGATTTTCAAGAGGAATGGCTTGGCCTTACAAAAGAGGATTTTGTGGCTACAAAAAATACGCTTAAAAAAATTCGGTCAATGAATTGGAACCAGGTTTATCATGACAGAGGTCTTAAATGGGAAAAAATTCAATCCATAACAACACCTTCCGGCCGGTCTTTGTATTCAATCCGTCTGGGCGGAAAACTCAGGGCGGTTGTTTGTCGAGATGGGGATTACCTGGTTTTTATTTCCCTTCACCCCGATCATGACTCTGCATACGGGGGTGACCCCATGCCCATAGAAAATCGTCTTGACACGTGAAAATAAGGGGGACGCCCTTCCTTCCATGTTGGCCATTTGGGGCCCGACCCCATCCCCAACCCCTGACCGGGGCGGTGAACCAGAATTGGGGTTGGTGAAAATCCACAAGATTTGATTGGCAGGGCGTCCCCCCCCGGATAATTCGCCTG
>CAZFWD010000195.1:0-8649 GCA_964522535.1 uncultured Desulfonema sp. | reverse complement strand
TTCAAGGGAAGATCCAGCCACAGGCAGGCCGCATACAGGGCAACGATAAACAGGACCGTGCGCCTGGTCCGCCGATTAAGGTCGGCCAGCATGACCGAGAGGTTCCCCTTGACAAACGCGCGGCCGGTTTCGAAACGATTGAGCAGCCACCGCTTAACCAGATTGAAAAGAAAATTCAAAACAACCAGGACGGCCAGGGCCGTGATCCACTGCTCCATGGAATTGCCCAAAAAATTCAACTCAAAAAACTTCATGATAAAACCGCTTCTAAATAACGCTTCAGGTTTCCACCCTGTTCCTTCTGGATAAAATCGCTTCGGGATCAATTTCGCCCAGGTTATTAAAAACATAATCGGGTTGATACGGGAAACGGTCCATGATGTCCGGGGTCGTCACGCCGGACAGGACCAGACAGGTGGTCATGCCGGATTCCAGACCGCCCAGAATGTCCGTATCCATTCGGTCCCCGATCATAAAACAGTTGGCCGAATGCACGCCCAGTTGTTTCCGCGCCAGAAACATCATGACCGGATTCGGCTTTCCCAAAAAATACGGGGCGACCCCGGTAACCTTTTCGATGGGGGCGACCAGGGCGCCGCAGGCGGGCACCGGCCCGCGCTGACTGGGGCCGGTTAAATCCTGATTGGTGGCGATGAACTTCGCCCCTTCCTGAATCAGGAGGGTCGCCTCAACGATTTTGGCGTAATTATACTCCTCGGTCTCCGCGATGATGACGTAATCCGGCTTTTTGGAGGTTATTTTAATGTTCGCCTTTTCCAGTTCATCGCGAATACCCTGTCCGCCGATCACATAGGCCGAGCAGCCCCCCGGCCGCTGCACCTTAAGGAAACTGGCGGTCGCCATGGCCGAGGTGTAAAAATGATCCTCCGTGACATCGATGCCCAGCTTCAAAAGGCGATCTTTCAATTCCACGGGGCAGTAATATGAATTGTTTGTCAAAAACAGGAACTTGTAACTGCCCTGTTTTAAGCGGTCTACAAATTCCTTGGCCCCCGGAATCAATTTTGAACCGGTATACACCACCCCGTCCATATCCAGGATAAAGGACTTTTGGTAGGTTCTGTCATCTTCGCGCATAAGGATACCCTATGGCAAAATCATTTCTTTCTTTTCCAAAAGCATTTCCATAAACGCATCCACCCGGGTCTGGAACTGGGCCAGGGAAAAATTGCGCTCATCCATGTGGTCCGCGTCGATGATCACCGACGGAATGCCGAGTTCCTGCTCCAGGGCCTTTTTGATTTCCATCTGCCCCAGGGTGATGGGCAGGCAGAACTTGTTGCGGTGCAGGATCACGCCGTCAATGGCATACTCCCGGCAGGCCTTGAGCACCATCTCCTTGCGCTTGTCGATGGAGACGCAGGATACCAGCGGATAGGACATCAGGCTCTTTAGAGCAAGCGCCCTTTTGGGGTGCTGCGTATCCAGCCGAATGGACCAGGCCGCGGAATAGGTCTCAGCCACCACCACCCCGCCGAATTTCTCAAAATAATTAAACAGCCCCATATTGTACCACAGCGGAATGTTGTCCCAGAACAGACGAATTTTTTCATTTTCAATGACGCCGATGCCGGCCTGGGCCTTCTCCCGAATCTCGTCTCGAACCCGGGTCAGGTAATCCACGGCGGTCTGGGTTCCCTGAAGCGTGACCATGACAAACATGATTCCCATCTCGGCTGCGGAAAAAGGCACGGGCCGAAAGCGGCGATAGGACATGATTTCATCCCAGAGCGCGCAGGCCTTATCCGAAAGCCGGACGACCTCCTTTAACCGGTCCTCGTCCAGGCTTCGTCCGGTGGCCTCCGTTAAAAAATCCTCCAGCCGCTGGCTTTCCGCCAGGGCATAGTCAATATGATAGTCCAAAATATCCTCCACCGGCACCTGGGGCAGGTCCGCATAAAACACTTTGGCCTTTGGAAAACGGTGCTCCAGGGCGTGAAAGATTTTCATCACCGGCACGCAGCCGCCGCCCGGGGACAGCAGCAGGTCCGGCTCCGGCAGGCCGCCGAAGGGGGAGTCCTTTTCATTCATCAGTCCGTGGACGTATCCGACGATGTTGCGCAGGTATCCGCACAGGTCCCGGGAGTAGCCCATGTTTTCCGAAACCGTAAAGTTCTTGGGGGTCAGGCCAAAGGCCGCGCAGACCGGGGACCAGTTTTCCGGAAACACCGGTTGAAGGTCCATGGCATAAAAAAGCTCGATGGCGCCATTCATGGGCGGCATCCACCCCACGGGCCGGCCTTCGGATCGGGCGGATATACACCGAAGATAATAATCAGCCACCACCTTTTGAAGTTCCTTGGCGGTCTTAAGCCGCTTGGTGGATTTCTGGGTTTTTTCCATGGAGGGTTAATCCCGGCTTGCCATCATTTCAAAAAAGCTCTCCATTCGCGTCTTCAACTGGGCCTCCATTTGCCAGGTTTCATCCATTTCAATCAGTATGGAGGGCAGTCCATTTGCTTTAAGCGCCTCCGACAGGATCGGGTAGTCGGCCAGGTGCGGGGTGCAGAATTTCTGCAAAACAAAGACCACGGCTTTTGCGCCGGACTCCCTTGCCAGATCCAGAATAAGCCGGCCCCGGTCAACCGCCCTGGACCTGGCCGGGCAGGGAAACCGGTTGAGGTACCTGTCCATCACCCGCTCCAGGGGCGTTTCCCCCTCGCCCTGGGGGGGAACAAGCGGCCGATAGCCGTTGCACAGGTCATCGGCCACGATCCGGCCGCCGGAGGATTCGATGATGTCCAAAACCCCGGGCGCTTCGATCAGGCTTCCGCTGACCATGACCGGAAAACCGTCTGGTGTTACCGGCAAACCCTGGGGAAGCTGATCCAAAAAATTTTCCAACATCGCCAGATACTGTTCGGGCGGCATCAGAAACCCCGCATCCACGATGGTCATCAGGCCGGTTGAAGAAACAGCCGATTGGGCTTTGTCGCGTAGTCCGTATAATTCAAGCTGAAGCCGTCGAATCCGGGAATAAAGTTCCAGGGAGTCCTTCAGATCGGCTTCGCTGAAATGCCCGCCGATCCCTTCGAGTTTGGCGGCCAATTCGAGAATGGCCGTCCGATAATACGCCCGGCCGTGTTGGCTGTTATTGTAGGGGATCGGCATGCTGTGAAACAGCCGGTCCTTAAAAGCATCCTTCCAGATATTGACCAGACCGCAGGCCGCGTCGCAGGAATACCCCTGAACCAGCCCCGAGAGAAAATCGTACCGGCCGCCTAGTGCTTTTTCCAGGGAGAGTTTCATAAACGGGCAGATGAAATCCGGCAGACGGGCGTTGGCCCTGTCCGCCTGCCCGGCGCCGCCCGAGACGCGGATGGGAACAAATCCTGATGCGTGAAGGATCTCAACCGGGGTGTAGGTGCAGAAATAACCCATCAGTTTTCGACCGGATGCAGACAGCGCCGTCAGGTGTTGATGGCTGTTGATCACGGCTTCTTCAAAGGGTTGCAGCGAATCCCGGGTCATTAAAAACGGCCTTTGCTTTTTAAAACAATACGACGGTTATTGATCGCCTTGGACAAAATCCCATTCCCAACGCTTATAGCCGCCCCAGTTCATCAGCCGGGTGTATCCCTCCTCCAGCAGTTTTTTGATGACCATCTGGGCGCGTCCTCCGGTTTCACAATAGAGGATGAGATACACATCCTTCGGCAGCTCGTTCAAACGCTCCATGATCTCCGATGAAGGAAAAGAAAGCGCCGTGGGAATGTGTCCCTTTTTATAGGCATTGGCGGGTCGCACATCAATGATTAAAATATCGTCTTGCGGGTTTTCGGTTAATACTCTGAGGGCTTCGGGTTCCAGATACGCTTTTAAGGGTTCGCCGTCGGGTCCGGCATACCCCTCGTAACAGCCGGGCAAAAAGCAGAGCAAAAACAAAAAAAGAACGGCTTTTAAAAATTTCTTCTGCATGTCCCCCTCCCTTTTACAGTTTACAAAATAAATTCAATCTCAGGATATATAAGCCGCCAACACTTTTCAAACAGATTGTTTTGTCTATAAAGGCTGAATCGGCTTTGATGCGTTGGGCGCGAATCGGCCGATCGCCGTTATGGACAAGGCGGCGCCGGTTCCGGGTCGGTCGTTTCATCGGTCAAAATAATCCGGGCATCCACGATCCGCGCGCCGCTTTCGTAAACGATGACGGGGTTTAAATCCATTTCCGCGATCTCCGGATAGGCCTCCACCATTTCGGAACAAATCAGCAAGAGCCTGGTGAGGGTCTTCTTGTCGTAGGGCGGCCGGCCTCGAATGCCGTTTAAAATGGGCGCGGACCGGATCTCCTCGATCATCCTTCGGGCGGAACGCGGCGATATGGGAAGCACGCGAAACGCCACGTCTTTTAGAATCTCCACCATCACCCCGCCCAGCCCG
This sequence comes from uncultured Desulfonema sp., assembly GCA_964522535.1. Taxonomy (GTDB): domain Bacteria; phylum Desulfobacterota; class Desulfobacteria; order Desulfobacterales; family Desulfosalsimonadaceae; genus DYLE01. Next base: position 4,248 of record CAZFWD010000195.1, on the reverse strand, counting down.
AACATGATCACCGGTCCGAACTGGTCGTCGATCTTGGTGCCGATGATCATCTCCAGACCCAGATCCGCCATGGGAGAGACCATCACCCCCCGGATATCGGCCTTCGGATAAGAATATCCGGCGCTGCTGATGATCTCATCATAGGCCTGGCGTACCTGGGCCTCGGTTTTCAGATGCAGGCGGACCCCGCCGGCGTCGCTCTTATGAAGGATGTCCGGAGATACGATTTTCAGCGCCACTTCACCGTTGATCCGTTTGGCGATTCGAACGGCCTCATCGGCGGAAGCGGCCAGCGCATCGGTGCTTACGGGCGCGCCGTGAAGCTCGAACAGCCGCTTGGCCTCAGGCTCCAGCAGAAACCTTCGGCCCTGCTCCCGGGCCGCGCGGATGATGCCGGCCCCTTCCGGCCTGGCCTTGGCGCGCCAATTAAAAATAAAATTCACCTTGGCATGATATTCGCTGAGGTAGCGGCCCCGTTCCGCAAGGGCGCCGATGCAGCTGCAGGCGATTTCTAAAGAATCGTAGACCGGAATGTTGTAATAGCGCAAAAATTCCAGGGCATGGGTCCTGACGGAACTGTAGAGAGAATGCACCACAATCGGCTTGCCCCGGCGTATGACCATTTTCCCCATCTCATGGGCCGCCTCTTCCTCCTTCCAGGAAAGGCTTTCGGCGAACCGAATGGCATAGCCGCCGAACAGCCCCACCAGCAGAATGCCCCCGACATTCTGGTCCTTCATCAGGATCCGCGCGCATTCCGCAAAAAGCGACGGGTCTGAATCGGTTCCGCCGGCCACATCCACGGGGTTCTGAACGGATGCGGTAAAGGGGAGAACCTTTTTGAGATTTTCCTGGGTTTTGATGTCCAGCTCCGGAATCTCAAGCCCCAACTGGGTCAAAAAATCCGCGGCAATGGTGGCGTGGCCCCCGCCGTCGGCCAGTATCGCCACCCGGTTGTTTCGAATGGGCGGCAGATCCGCCAGGGTCTCGGCCACGGGAAAAAGCTGATCGGATTTTTCCACCACGATAATGCCGGCCCGCTTGAAGGCGGTCTGGGACACCTCGGAAATGCCGGCCAGCGCGCCGGTATGGGATCCCGCCGAACGCTGCCCGGCCCGGGAGCGCCCGCTTTTAAGCAGAATAATGGGTTTGTGCAGCGTGGTTTTGTAGGCCTCCTGAAGAAAACGGCGGCCGTCCCGCATCCCTTCCACGTACATGAGGATGGCCTTGGTATCGGGATCATTCTTGAAGAATTCAAGGTATTCATGAAACCGGACATCAGATTCGTTGCCCACCCCCACGTAATACGAAAACCCCTTGCGGGTCTTGACCTTGGCCTCGGTGATCAGGGTCAGAGCCATGTTTCCGCTCTGGGAAATCAGGGCGATGCTTCCTCTAGGCACATTCCGCAGCCCCACCAGGTTCAGGTTCGTCTTCAGGTTGATCATGCCGGAGGTGTTGGGGCCGATAATCCGCACCTTGTTCCGTCGGGCCGCGCTCACAACCTGTTCTTCAAGCGCCCTGCCTTCTTCCCCCAGTTCCCGAAAGCCGCCGGCGATAATCACGGCGCCGGCAACGCCTTTTCTGCCGCAATCCTCCAGCACCGCCGGAACGGTCTGGGCCGGGGTGGTGATCAGCGCCAGATCCACCGGGTCCTCGATCTCCGATACACTAGCATAACAGCGGAACCCGGATATACGGCTCTCCTTTGGATTCACGGGGTATATCTTTCCTTCGAATTTTTCCTCCATCAGGGTCCGAATGGCCTGATACCCCCGCTTGGTCTCGATCCTGGAAGCACCGACAATGGCGACGGACTGGGCATTTAAAACCCGCTCAAGTGTCATGGATGACTCCTGTTGTGTTTATTTCCCCTTTTTGCGGTCTTCAAAGCGGTCCAAAGACTCCCGGCGTTCCTTTGTCGACACGCAGGCCAGGCAGGCCTCGACTTCATATTCCATCAGGGCGTCCAGGCTGACCTCCTTCGCCATTAAAACCCCTTTTTTGATCATTCGAATGGAAAACGCGGCGTTTGCGGCGATTTCACCGGCCATTTCCAGCGCCGTTTTCATCAAGGCATCGCCGGGCACGGCCCGGTTGACCAGGCCGATCCGCTCGGCCTCTTTGCCGTCGATGTTTTTTGCCGTAAATAACAGCTCCCGGGCCTTTGCCGGCCCGACGAGATCCTGAAGCAGGCGCATGGCGCCGCCGGTCACCGAGGAGGTCACCCTGGCCTCGGGCGACCCGATCTGGGCATCCTCCGCCGCGATGCGGATGTCGCAGGCCAGGGCCAGCTCATACCCCGACCCCAGCGCATAACCGTTGATGGCCGCAATGGTCGGTTTCTCAAACCGAATGATCTTTTTCGAGGCCTCCTGAAGCGCCTCAAGGTAATCCCGGTAATCCGCAAGGCTGCGGGTTTTGGACTCCTTGAGGTCCGCGCCGGTGGAAAACGCCCTTCCGGCGCCGGTGATGATCAGGACCTTCACTCGAGGATCGTTTCGTGCATCCTCCAGCGCGGCCTGAAAATCCTGCCAGAGCCGGCGGTTCATGGCATTGAGCACTTGAGGCCGGTTCAGCTGAATGACGGCGATATGGCCGGCCTTTTCATACAATATGCATTCAAATTCCATTTCCGCCTCCTTGTTTTGATGCAGTCTATCATAGTTTTTAAAAAATAGGGAGGCTTTGGCGTGAATCATTCACCTCCGCACGGCGGCGGGGCCTTGACTTGCGATCCTGCTTATAATAATAAAGAAGATGGAATCTCAGCATATCTTACAAGGAGTAGCTACGCCATGGAGTATCAGGTCTATACAAGCAAAACCTTTCGAAAGATCCCGCAAATGCAGGGACTCAGCGAGGACCTTAAACAGGACATCGACATCGTCGGCCATGTCCTGCCTTTCAAGGTGAATAATTTCGTCATCGACCACCTGATCGACTGGAATAATATTCCCAATGATCCTATATTCGTGATGACATTTCCCCAAAAGGAGATGTTGCTGCCGCAGCACTATGAACGGGTCGCCGGTCTCGTCCGGCAGGGCGCCGAGGCGCACGCCATCAAGGCGGCCGTCGATGATATTCGCCAGTCCCTGAATCCTCACCCGGCGGGGCAGATGGATCACAACATCCCTTATGTTGACGGTGAGCCGCTGCCCGGGGTGCAGCACAAATACCAGCAAACCGTGCTCTACTTTCCCAGTCATGGACAAACCTGCCATGCCTACTGCACGTTCTGTTTCCGCTGGCCCCAGTTTATCGGAATGTCGGAATTGCGATTTGCGGGACGGGAAATCGAACTTTTAATCGACTATGTCCGTGAGCACCCTCGGGTCAATGATATTTTATTCACCGGCGGGGACCCGCTGATCATGTCCACAAGCAACCTCGCCGCCGTTATTGAGCCCCTGCTGGATGCGAAACTCCCCAACCTGCGACGCATCCGCATCGGGTCCAAGGCCCTGACCTATTGGCCGTTTCGCTTTTTAAGCGATAAGGACGCGGGCGAGATGATGACGTTATTTAAGCGGGTCGTGACATCGGGTCTGCACCTGGCGCTGATGGCGCATTTTAATCATCCCAATGAGCTTGCGTCACCCATTGTAAGGGATGCCCTGCAGCGGGTCCGGGAAACCGGCGCGGAGGTGCGCACCCAATCTCCCATCCTGCGGCATATCAATGACGACGCCGACGCCTGGCGGCGTCTCTGGAATATTCAGGTCGACCAGGGGTGCGTCCCCTACTATATGTTTCTTCCCCGCGACACCGGCGCACGTCATTACTTCAACATCCCCCTGGTGCGCGCCTGGGAAATCTTTCGCGACGCCTATCAAAACGTGAGTGGTCTGTGTCGCACCGTGCGCGGTCCGGTCATGTCGACCAACCCGGGCAAGATTCAAATTCTAGGCGTCAACGAAATCAAGGATGAAAAGGTCTTTGTCCTGCGTTTCCTGCAGGGCCGCGATCCCGACTGGATTCATCGGCCGTTTTTCGCCGCATACGATGAGACCGCGACATGGCTTAACGAACTCAAACCCGCGTTTGACGAAAAGCGATTCTTTTTTGAAGACACCCTGGAAAACACCTACCGGGAAAATATCAATACATCCACAGTTTTTAATTACGAATAGCGGTTTTCAAAGGTCGTGATTCGGTTGTCTGCGGCGCCGAGCACATAACAAAAACGACACGTTCTGTTATGGAATCGACGGCCTTTACCAGCAGTCGATGTTGGGTCTTTTT
>CAZFWD010000194.1:0-4547 GCA_964522535.1 uncultured Desulfonema sp. | reverse complement strand
CAGCCCCCGGACAGCCTGGTCCCGCTTGAGGCCTCTTCGAAAAACACGGCCGTCCGACTGGAGCTGAAAAACCAGTGCCTCTCCCTGATTCAGACCGCTGAATTTCTGTATTACCAACAAACCTACCGGTCCGGCCGGGTCGCGGGGGTATCCCCTGATTTGTGAAAACGGCCTTGCCTTATCATCGGGAAGCCCGTCTTCACCTCACAGGCTGCATCGCGACAGGTTCTTATTCACGAATCAAAACGATCAAAAATGGTGAACCCAGCGAAGGTTCAAACGGGTCCCGTCCGGGCGATTTTCAGCGGCGGTCTCAATATAGAGGTTTACGAAAAGATGATCCTCCCGGGAAAAATGATAAAGCAGACCCGGACCGATCCCTAAAACCCGCTCCTTGGAACCGTGAACATCATGGTTGTCCACCTCGGTGGAGGTGAGCTGTTTAAGGTAATACCCGTTGACGCCGAGCCTGAGACGATTTTTAAGCACCTCGTAGGCCATGGTGAAATTGGCATGGATGGCCTGCCCGGCTTGAACATCAGCATCTAAATATTCTTTTACTTCGTTGTTCCAAATTTCAGTGTTCTTGTTTTCGGCGTTCCAGAGGTAATGAATACGCGTGCTGGCTGTCAGTTTCGGCGTGATAAACAGAGTGCCCGACCAGTAGGGATTAAATGAAAAAAAGTTGCTGCCGGGGTTGAGCTGCTTGTGCTTGCTGTATTTTCCGGTGGGAAATATCATCTGAAACTCGATTCGGTGCATGAAAATCGGCCCGTTTTCCCCCATCACCGGATCCCATTGCAGATAGGGGCCGATCAGGATATCCCCCAGACCGGAACCGTTATCTTTAGGAAATCCGGGAACAGCGGTGTCATAATCCAGATCCAGGGCCACCAGGGGAATAATCACATCAAGCCCCCACTTGCCGCCCAGACACACCTCCTGATCCGACTGGTAGATGAACTGAGAAAGGCTGATCCAGGCCTCTAAATCCTCGTCCGCAAACGATGGCAGCGCGCTGTGACCATCCTTGTCGGTAAACTTATCCGAGGTCCAGAACTGAATGTACTGGGTGAAGTAAAACCCGGGCCCGGCAGGCGGACCTCCATCAAGAAAACTGGTAAACCCGAGATTGACCGCCGGCAGGTCATAGGCCTGAACCGTGGTCCCCGGCATCAGGATTACCGCGACAAAAAGCACGAAAATCGATATACGCTTCCTCCCCATTCGCCACCCTCCTTTTTGAAGTGTTGCTCTGAAAAAGACTCCATGACCAAAACCCGAAACCCTTCGGGCATAAACGGTTATCCCTTCTTCAAATCGCCGCCCCGCAGAAAATAGCGCGACACGAAGTCCACCAGCCGCCGGGGAGAAAACCGCACCAGCACGATGTGAAACAGCCAGGCGTTGAATCCCGGCACATAGACAAATTTTCCTTTTTCAAAGGCCCGGACCGCCTTTTTGGCGATCCACTCCGGCCGTTTGAGACCGCTGATGGCGTACCAGCGCAGGTCCTCGGGGAACCCTCCCCGGGTGAGGATGTCCGTCCGGGTATAGGGCGGGTTCAAGGTGCAGACCGTCACCCCGGTTCCCATCAGCTCGGCCCGCACCGCCTGGGACAGGCTCTGAAGCCCCGCCTTGGTGGCGCCGTAGACGGTCTGATACGGCGTGGGTTGCATGGCGGAAACACTGGAGGTGTTGATCACCAGCCCGTGGCCTTGTTTGATCATGTCGGGAATAAACAGATGCATCAGCCGGGTCGGCACAGCCAGGTTCAGATCCAGAGCCCGGGCAAGCGGCTCCCATTTCTGCTCCCAGAACCTTCCGTAAAAGGCCACCCCGGCGTTGTTGACCAGGACATCGATGGTTCCGGTTTCGGCTTTAACGGATTCGTAGAGCCTTTCAGGACCGCCGGCTTCCAGAAGGTCAATGGGAAAACACCAGGTTTGAACCCCGAAACGGTCTTTGATCTCGCCTGCGACCGATGCGAGCAGATCCGCCTCTTTCGGCAGGGCGCCCAGGGCCAGGCGCGCCCCGCGCCCGGCGAACGCTTCAGCCAGGGCTTTTCCGATACCGATCGAGGCCCCGGTAATCAGAATTTTCTTTCCCCTAAAATCCATCCGCGCCATGCCCTCTCCTCCTCAAACGGTGGGATATGATCGATTTTTGATCTTTTGTCTATAGCATTTTTCAAATGATCTGAAAACAATTCTTTATGCATCAGGTTAAAATTTTAGCGAAGATGCAGAAACCGATTGAAAAACCCGCCTGTTTAAAACCCGTCGCCGGAGCATTTTAAAAACACGGACTCTCGGCAGGGAAAAAGGATCCCGGGTGCCGGGCAATAAGAAAACCAACGCCGCGCTTTTGCACCTGGCGGACAAGCCATTTACCAGGACTCCCGAACGATCCGGCACTATTTTCCGGCCATCATGGCGGCGATGTCGTCGGCCACGGTGCCGATGGGCTTGATGTTGAATTTGTCCACCAGCACGCCGGCTACAGTGGGTGAGAGGAAAGCCGGCAGGGTGGGACCCAGGCGGAGGCCCTTGACACCCAGGTGCAGCAGGGCCAGCAGCACGGCAACAGCCTTCTGCTCGTACCAGGCGATGTCATAGGAGATGGGCAGTTCGTTGATGTCGGACAGCCCGAACACCTCCTTGAGCTTTAGCGCGATCACGGCCAGGGAGTAGGAGTCGTTGCACTGACCCGCGTCCAGCATCCGGGGAATGCCGTTGATATCGCCCAGGTTCAGCTTGTTATAGCGGTATTTGGCGCAGCCCGCGGTCAGGATGACCGTGTCCTTGGGCAGGTTTTCGGCCACCTCGGTGAAATAGCTTCTGGCCTTTTGTCGTCCGTCGCACCCGGCCATGACCACGAACCGCTTGATGGCCCCGGACTTGACAGCTTCGACCACCTTGTCTGCTAAGGCCAGGACCTGGTTGCGGGCAAACCCGCCGACGATCTTGCCGGTTTCGATTTCCTGCGGCGGCGCGCATTTTTTGGCCCGCTCGATGGCCGGGCCGAAATCTTTCTGACCGCCTCCGGGCCGGTCCGCGATATGGGCGACACCGGGATAATTGACTACGCCGCTGGTAAACAGCCGGTCCTTGTAGGTATTGTCGCCCTTGATGGGGATCAGGCAGTTGGTGGTCAGAATGATGGCGCCGTTGAAGGTCTCAAAGTCCTTGTTCTGATGCCACCAGGAACCGCCGTAGTTGCCGATAAAATGTTTGTATTTCTTAAAGGCTGGATAGCAGTTGGCCGGCAGCATTTCCCCGTGGGTATAGACGTCCACGCCGGTATCCTCGGTCTGCTTGAGCAGTTCCTCCATGTCTTTTAAGTCATGGCCGGAAATTAGGATACCGGGGTTATTCCCCACCCCGATATTGATCTCGGTGATTTCCGGATGGCCGTAGGCGCTGGTGTTGGCCTTGTCCAGCAGGGCCATGGTGTTGACCGCGTTTTCGCCGGCCTTCATGACCAGGCCGATCATCTCGTCCACCGAAAGGTCTTTGGTGGTGGACGCCAGGGCCTCCATCAGCGCAGCATAAATTTTGTCGTCTTCAAACCCGAGAATGGCGGCATGATCCGCATAGGCGGCGATCCCCTTGCAGCCGATGATCAAAAGCTCTCGCAGGGAGCGCACATCCTCGTTCTGGGCCGCGGTGATGCGCACTTCATCGGACAGGGCCTTGGCCAGAATGGCCGCTTTGTCCATGGCCCCCCAGGTGGCGCAATCGGGCAGAATGCCGGACACAGCCGCCCCTGCCCTTTTCTTGACCGCCTCCCGCACCCTCAATCCCTCTCGAATGCGACCGATAAGGACCCCATCGTCCCAGGCCACATTGGTAATGGTGGTAAACAGGGCCTTGCAGATAAAATGGGCCGCTTCTCGGTCTAGGATGCCTTTCTGGTTCAGCGCCTCGCCGAAAACCGCAATACCTTTGCAGACATAAATCAACAGGTCCTGAAGATCCGCGGTCTCCTCTGGCTTACCGCACACGCCTTTAATCGTACACCCCTGATTTTTGGCTGTTTCCTGACATTGAAAACAAAACATGGTCGTTCCTCCTTGCTGTGGGTTGTTTGTTTATTGCCGACAGAACGACAGTACGCTATCGGGTTTGCTGTTTCCTTGATTTAAGTCAAGCCATAAAAAATTTTTTCCAAGCAGCCTGCAAGCATCCTGCCTCAGGGCTTGCTCATTTTTAATGTTATTTAAAACCGCTCTTCTGGTGTTTCTGGGCAATGGCCCCGGCCAGCCGGTCCAGCGACGCAAAAACCTCTTCGGAAGGCAGCCCCTTGCACAACACCGGCTCGATCACTTCGACTTTTAAATTGGGAATCATGGCCGCGAGCGTCTCCACGGTCTTGCCGCCCCAGCCGTAGGAGCCGATAATCGATAAAAACCTGGCCTTGGGCTTTAGAGCATTGGCCAGAAAGGCGGCATAGGCGGCCAGCGGGTGCGGCCCGGCCAGAACCGTGGGCGTGCCCACCACAAGGGTGGCGGCGTCCACCAGGGACATGGCCAGCTTGCCGATATC
>CAZFWD010000193.1:0-3140 GCA_964522535.1 uncultured Desulfonema sp. | reverse complement strand
TCACCAACGCCGGGTTAAAAAACAGCATGGGTCTTATATTGATGGCGGTAACCGGTTTTGATGAAAAAGGCAGAAAGGAAATCAGCAGTATCATCGTTCCCCGAGGAACCCCCGGCTTCACCCCAGGCAATAAATTTAGAAAGGTTGGCTGGAACATTATGGATACCCGTGAATTGATATTTAAGGATTGTAGGGTTCCGGAAAGCAATCTGTTCGGGGTCAGAGGGAGGGGACTGCACCAGGCGCTGGGTGGTCTGACCTTGGGAAGGCTTGATTTTGGCGCTCTCGGTACCGGCGTGGCCCAGGCGGCATTGGACCATTCACTCAAATATGCCAAGGGCAGGGTCCAGTTTGGCAGGCCGATATGTAAAAATCAGGCGATCGCATTTATGCTGGCCGACATGGCGGTAAACGTCGAAACCGCCCGGATGCATACCTACAGGGCGGCATGGTTAAAGGATCAGGGAAAACCATGTGAGATCGAAGCGACCATGGCCAAACTTGTGGCCTCTGAAATGGCAGCTAAGAACGTGGTGACGGGAGTTCAGATCCATGGCGGGTCGGGGTTTATCAAGGAGTATGAAATTTCCCGATTATTGCGGAATTTCAAAATCTACGAAATCGGTGAAGGCACCAGCGAAGTCTGCAGAATCGTGATTTCCAGAGCATTGGGATGTTAATTCAGCGGTTGTCTGATACCCCCCAGTGGGGGACAGGGAGAGAAATAAAAATATGCAGTACAAGGGTATCGATATTCGGAAAGTCAATTTTTCAACCTGGGAGCTGATGCACCGGGCGGCGCAAAAAGCCGGCGATAAACCATATATCCACTATATTTCCAGGGATGATGAAATCATCACCTTTAAAGAATTTGACCAACGGGTCAACCGAATCTCCAACCTGCTGATAGAAGATTATCATATCAGCCCAGGGGACAAGGTCTGCACCATGTCGGAAAATATCCCCGAATTACTCTACCTTATCATGGCCATCACCAATATTGGCGCCGTCTGGGTGCCCATTAATGTCATGCTGGTGGGGGAAAGTCTCAGGTATATCATTGATGCCTCGGATGCGGGCTATGTATGCGCCACAGAAAAATACGCCGGAGACGTGGAAGCCGTGCTGGGCAGGGTGAAAAAGGAGGTTAAGCTTCTGCCGTTGATGCAACTATCAAATATGGCAAAAGAAAAATCTTCGACCTTTACCAGTTCAGCCGAACCGGACGATCTATCCATGATCATCTTTACCTCAGGCACCACCGGTTTTCCCAAGGGGGTGATGCACACCCATAATTCCTATATCAGAACCGGCATCCGCGGGTTGGAGGCCTTGGAGACCGATGAAACCCACCGCATTCATATGTTTTTGCCGTTTTTTCATGGCTGGGCGTATCTGGTTATGCTGGCGGCATTGTATCATACCTGCACCATGATTATGGAGGAGCGCTTTAATGCCGAGACTTACTGGGAGACCATCCATAAATACGGGGTTACCCAGGATCACTGGACAGGGACTGTTCCGTTGAATCTGATGAAGCTTCCTGAAACGGATTTCGAAAAAAAGGCGGATCTGAAAATTCTCGGAACCTTCAGCGCACTCTATGAAACCATGAAAGCCAGATGGCCGAGCCTGAGATTCCAGAGTCTCTATGGACAGACCGAGCATCCTTTTATCACGGAGGTTCCGCCCGACCAGATTTTTCCGGGTTCGGACGGTATTCCCAAGTACCCGGATGAAATATTAATTTTGGATAATGACGGCAATACGGTCCCCACGGGTGAAACCGGTGAAATCGTGTGCCGCTGTAGGTGCGGCGTACTGATGAAAGGATATTACAAAAATGAGGAGGCCACGGCAAAGACGCTTCAAGGGATAGATATGTATACCGGGGATCTGGGATTTCTCGACGAAAACGGGCACCTGCATTTTGTCGGCAGGAAAAAGGATGCGCTGCGGGTCCGGGGGGAGATGGTCTCCGTGGAACACATCGAACACCTGATCAATGCCCATGAAAAGATCGCTGAATCGGCCGTTGTCGGTTATCAGCCGCCTGAAAAGGAAGCGCTCAAAGAGGACGAGATTGTCGCTCATTTGGTGCTTCAGCCGGAAGTAAGCTTATCTCCGGATGAATTCAACGAATGGTCCCAGCAGAACCTCGCCCGGTTCATGAGACCCAGATATGTGGTGTTTACAGAGGAATTGCCCAAGACTGCGACAGCCCGGGTACAGCGCTACAAGTTACGAGAAAAGGGCATCGCGGATGCGATTCGATTGTTTTAAATAACCGGCTTTTTGATTCATGATCGCAAACAGCCCAAAAAAAATTCACGGGATGCAAACTTCGATGACGCCGTGTGAAAAGCTTTTTGAACCGATGAGAATCGGAAGCCTGCATCTGAAAAACCGGATTATCATGCCGGCGATGACGACCAATTACGCCAATCGGGACGGAAGTATCAGTCCCCGCTTGATCAACTATTACCGAAAACGGGCCGAAGGGGGTGCGGCGATGATTATCGTTGAGTCGGCCTGTGTGGACTATCCCCGGGGAAAGGGATTGATTAACCAGATCGATATTTCCCGTGATCAGGCTCTGGAAGGATTGGGAAATCTGGCTTATGCCATTACCAAGGCCGGCGCAAAAGCCGCGATTCAGCTGCATCATGCGGGATGGCTCAGGTCGCTGGCGGAACCGATTCCGATTGCGCCGATTGCCCCTTCAGCGCTTCGGTATCGGGGATTTGATACTCCGGAAGAGGCCAGCCTTGAGCAGATTGAGGAACTGGTTCATTTATACGTGAATGCTGCTCTTCGGGCGCAAAAGGCCGGTTTTGAAGCGGTCGAATATCATGGCGCCCACGGTTATGGCATTTCTCAGTTTTTGTCTCCTCGAAATAACCGTCGCATGGATGAATACGGGGGGACGCCGGAGAGACGCATTCGGTTTTTTAAGGAAATTATTACCCTGACCCGGGATTTGCTCGGGCCTGATTTTCCGATTATTTGTCGGATCGATGCGGATGAATTTGCTGATGATGGCATCACAATCAAGGAGAGTTGCGGTATCGCAGCGGCGCTGGAAAAATTCGGGGCCAGCGCGATTGACGTGTCCGTGAGTACCACCCCGGACGTTTCCT
>CAZFWD010000192.1:0-10692 GCA_964522535.1 uncultured Desulfonema sp. | reverse complement strand
GGAATAACTCGGGCTTACCGACCTGGCCGGGCTGCTTTATGCCTGACGCCCCAGCTGTTGATAACGGCCCGATCTATCAGGCGCTTTCAGGGAACGGGGTCTAGGGCTTGCTTTCCGGCCAAAGCCCCCAGCGGGCGATAAAATCAGAATATCCCCTGCCGATGCCATGGTCCGCGTACCTGGTGCAATAGTGGGCCCGGCAGCCGAGGGGGCGGTTCTCATATATCGCGCACCGGCCTGAAGCGGTCAGATGCGGACAGGCATACACAACGGTCTCCGCGTCAATCCGCAGGCGGACGCTTTCCCCGGTTTCCGGGTGCTTTCCACAGCATTCATATACTTTATCATCAATCGGGCAATCGTCGCAGGTATACATAGACTCAAAAATAACGGCAATAATGGCCTGCGTCAATGGATTCCACCCGCCTGCAAATAAAAGTTGCTTTTGGATTTATAAGTATTTGATCTTCACCCGGCGATCTGGTATATGGGCAGTATTTCATTATCCGGCGAAGGAGGATGCCGATGTTAAGGCACACGCTTGAAAAAATAGAAAAAAAAATCAAAACCTCGCCCAATATCCCCGACCCGAACAAGGCCGAGTATATCGTCCTGCTCAAGACCCTAAACGATGAAATCAACGAACTGCAGAAAAGCCAAAAAGAAAAGGCGGAAAGCATCAAAGGGTTTACAAAGGTTTCCGCATATGAGGCCACTCGAAAGGAGATCAACCCCAACCTGATCAAAATATCCATAGACGGTTTAGCGTCTTCTGTTCGGGGGGTTGAGGCATCATATCCCCGGCTGACACAAACCGTAAACGCGATCTGCACCTTTTTATCAAAAATCGGGATCTAACATCATCAAGGAGGCCTTATGAGTGATCAACCCGAACGCACCGACAGCTTTACCGGCGATGGCGGAACCACTATTTTTTACCGGCATCGTCCGGCCGATCCGGAGCGCGGCCGCTTGGTGATCGCCCACGGCCTCGGGGAGCATTCCGGAAGGTACGCCCATGTGATCGAAAAAATGGTCCGCATGGGCATATCGGTCTGGGCATTGGATCACCGGGGACACGGAAGAAGCGGCGGCAAGCGCGGCCATATCGAGTCTTTCAATCAGTACCTTCTCGATCTCAAACAAATGATCGGCATTGCCAAAAATAAAGCGCCCGAAAAAATGAAATGCCTTTTGCTCGGGCACAGCATGGGCGGCCTGATGGCCCTGGCCTTTGCCGAGGAACCTGCGGGCCTGATCGACGGGGTCGTCGCCTCCTCGCCGGGGCTGGCCCCTGCCATAAAGGTCCCGGTCATCAAGGGTTTCATGGGAAAACTCATGTCAGGCGTCTGGCCCGGCCTTACCTTTGACAATGAGCTAGATTCCTCACATCTGAGCCACGACAGATCGGTGGTGCAGGCGTATGACAGCGATCCCCTGGTTCACCGAAGGGTCAGCGCCAGGTGGTTTACCGAATACATGACCACCGGCGATAGAACCCTTCACCACGGCTCAAAAATCACCATTCCCATACTGATGCAGGTAGCGGGCGACGACCGCCTGGTGGATGCCAAGGCCTCTAAGACCTTTTTTGAGACCCTCACCGCCGATGATAAAACGCTTCACGTCTACGACGGGCTTTACCATGAAATCTACAACGAACGCGACGAAGGCCGGCAGCGGGTTTTGAGCGACCTGGAGCACTGGCTGAATGATCATCTCTAAACACCAAGCATCGCGCCAGGAACTCCGGTTTGAAGCGGGACAGCCGAGCCGGTCGGATCCGTCCATTCTTGTAGTTTCGCTGTCATCGCTGCGAAATACCGCATGATCGACCTGATGATTCTCGGCGGACCGCGGGCCCTTGAGTATGTTTTTCGCCAGGTCCCTGGCAGCCCTGGTCCATGCGGTGATAAACACCGGGTTTGCCCAAAAATGGATACGAACGATAAACAAGGGAAGCCGTGTCCTGAGAAATGTAGGAGATCGATCATGTCGCTTTTTTCAAGCAGTCGCCATTTGATTAAAGTCATGCTGGCTGTTTTTCTGGTGCTTACGGCCCTATTCATGTTGCCGAGGGAGGGCCGAGCGGACACTCCTGCCGAGGAGAAGCGCAAGGTTCTGCCCATCGAGACCCCCAAAACCGCACCGATCGAAGCGCTCACGCCCCTGCCTGTTGAAAAGGACAAGCCCCTACCGGAGCAAGCGTCGGAAATCCTGCCGATGGAGGAACGCAACACCTTCAGCCTTTACCTTGAAAACGACAACTTCGTCAGCGGAAGCGATGACAGCCAGTATACCAACGGCATCAAGCTGACCTGGAGCTCCGCCCTTACGGAAGCGTATCCCGATTGGGCATGGACCCACCGCTGGCTCTACCCCCTGATCAAGCACCTTCCCTTTGAAAAACAAAAGGACCGCCGAAGGAACATCACCTTCTCCCTGGGGCAGAGCATGTACACGCCGGAGGATATTGAAATCAAAGAGCGGATCCCGGACGACCGGCCGTATGCCGGAATGCTTTACACGGAAATGGGGTTTCACAGCCGAACCGACCGCGACATGGATTCCATGGAACTCCTGCTGGGGCTCGTGGGCCCGGAAGCCTTTGCGGAAGAAACCCAGAAGGCGATACACGACATATTCGATTTTGTGGATCCAGAAGGATGGGACCACCAGCTTCAGAATGAACCGGTGGTCTGCATCATCTATGAACACAAGAAAAAACTCTTCATGTCCGGGATCGGAAGCGGGTTCGGGTATGACGGGGTGTTGAACACCGGCGGCGGGCTTGGAAACGTCATGACCTATTATAACCTCGGTTTTTCGCTTCGGGTGGGCTGGAACCTGCCGGATGATTTCGGAAGTTTTCCCATTCGGCCGGTCAGCAGCATCAATGGGGCTTTCGGCGTTCCGAACCCCAAAGAACCCGGGTCCAAAAGGATCGGCGTTCACCTGTTTTCATCGATTGAAGGCAGGGCCGTGCTGCATGACATCTTTTTAGACGGCAACACCTTTACCAGCGACGACAACAGCAGTGTCGATAAAGAACCGATTGTCGCGGATATTGTAAACGGGGTGTGCGTCACCCGGGAGCGGTTGAAAATCACCTTCGCCTACGTGATTCGTACCGATGAATTCGACGAACAGGACGAGACCATGGAATTCGGGAGTCTCAGTGTATCCTTCGCCTTCTAAGGGAATCACCGTTTAATCTTTAATCAAGGAAAAATACACATGCGCATCATCGACCAGCCGAAAGCATACCTTGTGGCAAAAACCCAGCTGGTGGCAGAAGGACTGGCGGCTTATTTGAAGGATATCGGCAGCCCGGACTGGCAGCCGGATCCTGGAGTATCCGATGGGGAGAATCTGATCGAGGCGGCGGGCAGAATGTGCTACCGGAGCTGGCAGCCGTATGATCCCGGAAAACCCGAAGCCACCAACCCCAATGTCGCCAACGTTCGGCGCGGGAATCCGCAGTACACCGCAAACGTATTGCAAAGCGGACACGGATCGATCCTGGAGCATGTCTGCATGACCTTTATCTGCAGAAACGTCTCCCGGGTTTTCACCCATGAGCTGGTGAGGCACCGGGCCGGAATGGCCTACAGCCAGGAAAGCCTGCGGTATGTCCGCTTAGACGACCTCTCCTTCTGGTTCCCCGACGCGGTCAGAAAAAATCCAAAGGCATATCAAAGATTCAAAGACGTGGTCGATTTTCTGGAAAACACCCAGAAGGAGCTTGCCGAGATATTCGGTTTAAAGGAGATCAACGACTTTACGACCAAGAAGCACCTGACCTCAATTTTCAGACGGCTGGCGCCCATCGGCCTGGGAACCGCCATCATGGTGACCGGCAATCTGCGCGCCTGGCGTCATGTCATCGCCATGCGCACCTCGGAGGCGGCCGAAGAAGAAATTCGCATCGTCACCGGGCAGATTGCACAAATCTGTAAAAAGGAGTACCCGAATATTTTTCAGGACATGAGTTTTGATGAGGCCTCGGGGGCCTGGCGGTTCGCCCACTCGAAGGTATAGCGATTCATCAGCCCAAGACAGGTGTGCAGCAGAGCATGATTTACGAAAAACACATAGAGGTTCAATACGCCGAAACAGGGGTTGAAGGCCGCTTAAAACCGGTGATGATCTTCAACTACCTGCAGGATGTGGCCAGCGACCACGCCGCGGTGATGGGCATCTCCGCCCTGGACATGCTTGCCAAAAACCTCGCCTGGGTCATCATCCGCTACCAGGTGACCATCCGCCGCTACCCGGTATGGAAGGATCAGCTGCGGCTGCGCACCTGGCGTTTTCCCTTCAAAAACCTGTATGAGCTGAGGACCTATGAGATACGCGATAAAACAGGCGGCCTGTTGATTTCCGCCAAAAGTTCATGGGTGCTGACAAACCTGACCTCAAAAAAGCCGGTGCGGTTGAATAAAAACCTGCCGCCGGCACTGGTTTCCGGCAGGCAGAAACCAATCCCAAACGACCTGCCCGACCTTCCGCCTCTCAACCCGAAGAAGACCGCCCGCTTTTTTACCGCGAGAATGCATGACCTGGATTTCAACCGGCACGTCAACAATGCGGTCTACGCGGTATGGGCGATTGAGAGCGTGCCCGTCAATATCCTCTCGTCTCACCTTTTAAAAGAAATCGCCGTCATTTACACCGGGGAATCCCTTCTAGGGGACCGAATATCCGCGCATACCCAGCGTATCGATGCAAACCCCGCTGAAGTCTTCCTGCACTCCCTGGTCCGGGAGGCCTCGCAAAAAGAGATCACCCGCGTCCAGACCGTGTGGAAGGCGGTTTAACCGAGCGATCTCTCGGCTTTACCGATCCGCCGCAGACCCGAGCACTGCTGATTACAGGCGCTTTAAGAGCTGATTCGCCGCGGTGAGCAGGGGATCCCAGACCGGGCTGAACGGCGGGGAATAGGCCAGATCGGTCTGGGCAAACGCCTCAACGGTCATGCCCTGATGAAGCGCCACGGCTGCGGCGTTGATTCGATGGGCCACCCCTTCCCGCCCCACCATCTGAACCCCGAGCAGTTTTCCTGTTTTCCGGTCCCCCACCATATGAACCCAGATATCGGATGAACCCGGGTGGGCGTGCGCCCTGGATCTGGCCTGAATGATGACCTCCGCCGGGGAGAATCCGGCCTGATCCGCCTCGGCCACGGTCAATCCGGTCCGCGCCACCTGAAGGTCAAAGACCTTGAACACCGCCGTCCCCGCGATCCCTTCCAGTTCCACCGGCTTCCCGCATACATTATCGGCAACGGCCCAGCCCCCCCGGTTGGCGCGCAATGCCAGCGGAATCCAGGTCTTCTCCCCGGTGACGACATGGTAAGCATCGGCGCAATCGCCGGCCGCATACACATGCGGATCACTGGTTCTCATGCTTTGGTCCACACTGATCGCCTTTTTAACACCCACCGCGATACCGGCATCGGCAGCCAGTTCGCTGTTGGGCCGAACCCCGATACTCACAAAAACCAGCTCCCCTTCCAGGGTCAAATCCGAACAGCAGACCGCCAGACGATCCTCCCTCTGCTCAATGCGCTCCACGGGGTATCCTAAGTACATCCTCACCCCGTTTTGCTCCAGGGTTTGGTGAATGACGGTGGAAAGTTTTTCATCCATCCAGGGCATAAACCGCGGCCGGGGTTTCACCATGGACACCGCGATCCGCCTGGCGCGAAGCGCCTCGCACATTTCAAGGGCGATATACCCCATGCCCAGAATCACCACCTCCTTGACCCCGCGGGAGACGAGATACGCCTTGATCTTCCTTCCGTCATCCAGATATTTCAGCGCCATGACACCGGGCAGATCGCTTCCCTGGATATCCGGCTTTATGGGAGACGCGCCGGTGGCGATCAGCAGCTTGTCATAGGGGAACTGAAACGTTTTCGACGCATCGGTGCTCCCGGTCACAACGCGATTCGCCGTATCGATCGCATCCGCGCAATGCCCGGTCAAAAGATTAATTCCCTGTTTTTTACGAAATACCTCCGCCCTTCTGACCACCAGTTCCTCGATTTCCCGTCCGGGGTCCGCGATGTTATACGGCATGCCGCAGGCGCTGTAGGATACGTCCATGCTCTTTTCCAAAACCGTCACATTCATGTCCGGATCGTTGCGTTTCGCCCGGCTGGCAGCACTCATGCCGGCAGCGTCCCCGCCGATGATCAAAAAATTCATTTTATGCTTTTCCTTTCCTATGGCCGCTGCGTTCAGTCCCTGGCCGCAACCTCATTTTATGCCAATTGATGCCCAGGGTTACAAAAACTTTTTCATTCAGCCCTGAATCCCTCTTGACTCATCTATTCTGCTGATATAAAAATATATCCACGGCTTTCATTTAATTTGTATTTTATTCAACATGTTAATCAGATCATTGAAGGGTTGACCGCTCAGGCGTTCGCCGCCATGCCCAGGCACGCCCTGCGCCGCAAACGTCTGAATCATGTCATCCCGGCGAATCAAATCTGACACGAGAACGGATTTATACCCTGTCTATGATAGATTTAAAGCTGATCCAGACCCCAACGGCCGGCACGCATCGCATAAAACTCAAGGGGGACACCGTGACCTTCACCCTTGATCTGTCAGAGGATATCACCGGTCATGCCTGGCTGCGAACCAACCTCGGACATGCGCATACCCTGCGGCAGGAGATCATCCAGGCGGTCACCCACACAGAGCCGCTCCTGGGACAGGCATGGTATGATATACCCATGAGACGGATCAGTCAACACCGGTTTAAGGCAACCCTGGCCCTTTGCGAAACCGGTCACTTTGAGGCCAAATGCTACTTCCTGCCGTCACGCGGGAACGTCCCGCTCTGGCCGGCCGGGGAAAACGTTTCCATCAATGTCGCGCCGGCGGATACCTGCTGCGGCAACATCATCTACAACGCCTTTGTTCGTCAGTTCGGACCGAATAAGGACGGATCCTTTACGGCCGAGCGGGAAAATTCAAATGCGATCCAAAAACTGGATCAGACCGGTTATACCGTCATTCCACCCTCCGGCACCTTCCGGGATCTGATTGCGGAGCTGGATTTCATCGTCGGGCATCTGGGGTGCCGCATCCTCCACCTGCTGCCGGTCAATCCCACTCCGACCACCTACGGCCGCATGGGTCGTTTTGGAAGCCCTTATGCGGCTTTAAATTTCACGGCCGTCAACCCGGCCCTGGCGGTCTTTGACCCAAAGGCAACCCCCCTGGAACAGTTTATCGAACTTGTGGACGCGGTTCATGCCCGATGCGCCAAAATCATCATCGACATCGCTCCGAACCACACCGGATGGGCCGCGGATCTTCACGGAACCCATCCCGAATGGCTGATCCGGGACAAGGAGGGAAAAATCGAGGCGCCCGGGGCCTGGGGGGTGACATGGGCGGATCTGACCCGGCTGAACTACCATGAAAAAACGCTGTGGCAGTATATGGCCGATGTTTATGTGACCTGGTGCCGCAGGGGCGTTGACGGCTTTCGATGCGATGCCGGATACATGATCCCCATCGAGGCATGGACCTATATCGTTGCCGCGGTCAGGGAGGAGTTCCCGGATACCCTCTTCTTTCTTGAAGGGCTGGGGGGAAAGGTATCCGTCACCCGGGAAATTTTAAACACCGCCAACTTCAACTGGGCCTATTCCGAGCTGTTCCAGAACTATGACCGAAGCCAGATTGAACATTCCCTTCCCGAAGCCGTTCGCGTCTCAGAGCAAGACGGGATACTGGTCCATTTTGCGGAAACCCATGACAACAACAGGCTTGCGGCGACTTCCACGGCCTATGCCGCCATGCGAACGGCGCTGTGCGCCCTCTGTTCTACCCACGGGGCTTTCGGTTTTGCAAACGGGGTGGAATGGTTCGCCGTAGAAAAAATCGATGTTCACAACGCCTGCTCCTTAAACTGGAACGCAACCGTCAATCAGGTGTCATGGATTCAACGAATCAACCATCTGCTCACATCCCACCCGGCGTTTTTCGATCAGGTGGCGGTCCGGCTGATTCAGAAAGGCGCCGGGAACTGCATCGCCGTATTTAGGCACCATCTTCCGACCGACAAAAAGCTGGTCGTACTGGTCAACCTGGACGCCCATCAGAAGGCCAGGGCAGAATGGGATGCAAATGACACCGGTATTTTTTCAACAGCCTATGTGGACCTTTTAAACGAACACCCGGTCACGGTAAACACCGCCCCCGGCGGTTATTTCCGTGATCTGTCCCCCTGCCAGGTGTGCTGCCTGTCGCCCGACGCCCAGGACATGGAAACATACCGCCAATCCGCTACAACCGGGCCGGTGCTTCCGGAACGTATTTACCATCAGGCGCTGCGCGCCCTCGCCCTTGAAGTCCACCGCTTTTATCACGGCCTCATCGATCTGGAAGGTTTTGATTCGAAAGCCTCAGCCGAGGAACTGGCCGCCGACCCGGTTGCGTTCTGCCGAAAGGTCAATCCTTTTTCCGAGGAATCGCGCGTTATCACCTGGAACTGGCCTCAGGATACGCGAAGGCAGACCCTGCTGCCGCCGGATCATTTTCTTCTGATCAAAGCCCATGCGCCGTTTAACGCACGGATTATTCGGAAAAAAACCGATCGGGAGCAAACCCTGTCGGTCGCCGCAAGCCTGATGCGCAGCGACAAAACACATTTCGCGCTGTTGATGCCTCAGCCTGACTGCACGCATCACGTTGAGGCCATCCTGAAGCTGACCGTTTACGGAAAAAAGGAATACCGCCATGTGGACGCCCCGTTACTCTATCTGACCCGCCCGGAACGAATATCGATCAAACGGATCTTTTACAGAAAAAAGCTGTTTCGGACCCCCCTGCTTTTTCTGGGAACCAACGGCCGGGGCGCCATGATGCGGGCCCATGCGTCATGGGGCCGGCTGGAAAGCAAATATGACGCGCTTCTTGCGGCCAATCTGAACCCCGATTTTCCGGTCGATCGCAGAATGCTGCTGATTCGATGCCGCGCCTGGCTCGTATTCCAGGGTTACTCCCAGGAAATCTCCATCGATTCCCTGGCGGAGTTCAGGTTCGATGATGCATCCCGCTGCTTCTGGCGGTTTTCCATACCCTGCGGGCAGGGCCAGCACGTTATTTTATCGATAACGGCCCAAATGGTTCCGGACCGCAACCGAATTCACCTGATCTTCAAGCGAAAGGCCAAGGGCGGCGGCAGGAAAAACCAGCTTTCAGACCAAAAACCCGTCAAGTTAATCATCCGGCCGGATATCGACGACCGGAACTTTCATGAAAACACCAAGGCCTACCGGGGCCCGGAACATCAATGGCGGTCAGGCTGCACCCCCCGGTCGAACGGGTTTATCTTCAGACCGTATTCGGATCACCTGCTTGATATGGGCATCACCGCGGGCGAATTTGTCTGGGAGCCTGAATGGCAGTATATGGTTTACCTCCCGTCGGAAGCCCAGCGGGGCCTGGATCCGCATACGGACCTGTTCAGTCCCGGATATTTCGCTGCACTGCTGAAAGGAAACGAAACGGTCGAATTAACCGCAACCGGCATGACCCCCAATGCCGTTGAGCAAACGGAAAAAAACAAAACCGCGCCTGACGCGCCTTCCCCATTTACCAGAAGTCCATCTCAACAGGATCCGCTTGAAGCCATGGTTTCAGCGCTCAAACACTATATCGTGCGCCGGGATCATCTGAAAACCATCATCGCCGGCTATCCCTGGTTTCTGGACTGGGGACGGGACACCCTGATCGTAGTGCGGGGATTGATCGCAGCCGGGTTTGTTTCCGAAGCGAAAACGATCATAAAGTGTTTCGCGGAGTTTGAGAAAAACGGAACCCTACCGAACATGATCCGCGGCATGGATGCCGAAAACCGGGACACCTCAGACGCCCCGCTCTGGTTTTTCGTGGCCTGCAAAGAACTGATCCGCCTGGCCGGCCAAAAAAAATGCCTTGATGAGACCTGCGGAAAGCGGACGATGCGACAGGTTCTGATCTCCATCGGCGAGTCTTACATCAACGGAACCAAAAACGGCATCCATGCGGATCCGGACACCGGCCTGGTATTCAGTCCCTCCCATTTCACCTGGATGGATACCAATCACCCGGCGGCCACGCCCCGGGAAGGGTATCCCATCGAGATTCAGGCGCTTTGGTATTATGCCTTGAAATTTTTGGCAGAGATTGATAAATTTGGTAAAAAAACAGACTGGGCCCGGCGTGCGGATCAGGTGCAACGTGCCGTACGGGAGCGGTTTTATATGCGGCCATTCGGTTACCTTTCCGATTGCCTGCATGCCGCTGCCGGCACCCCTGCCGCAGACGCTGAAATCGATGATGCCCTGCGCCCGAATCAGTTGTTTGCCATAACCCTCGGTGCCGTAACCGATCCCGTGATAATGCGGGCTGTTTTAGAAAGCTGTGAATCCCTGGTCGTTCCCGGCGCCATACGAAGCCTGGCCGACCAGGCCGTTAAACGGCCGCTGGAGATAACGCATCATGGCGTGCCCTGCAATGACCCCTATCGCCCCTACTATGGCGTTTATGCGGGGGATGAGGATTCCCGACGCAAACCCGCCTATCACAACGGAACGGCATGGACATGGATTTTCCCTTCCTTCTGTGAAGCCTGGGCGACGGTATACGGCGAACCCGGCAAAAAAACCGCCCGGGCCTGGCT
>CAZFWD010000191.1:0-2612 GCA_964522535.1 uncultured Desulfonema sp. | reverse complement strand
ATTGAAATTTAAAAATATTATATTTATCCAATTCAATCCGCACGACCGGCGGGGGTTTTGTTAAAAAAATTTGAAACAGTTATGTATCGATACCATGATACATCTAAGACGGTATTTACCGAATCAGGCTGAGCCTTTTTAGGCAATAATACAATCGGAAAAAGTCCACTGTGAGCGAGATTGAGGCTTTCGGGGGAATAAGCGGTTTGTGTTGAATGCGTTAAAAATTGCAAGCTGTCTGAGGCGCTTGCGCCGAGTTCTTGCAAATTCGCATTCAATGCAAACCGCGCCCCGAAAGACTCACGAAGCGAACAGTTTGGACTTTTTGCGACTTCATCAGGCAATAATTCTACTTCAAAAGCGGACCCTCGGCTGCGGCAAAGGCCGCTTCGGTCAGCTCTTTGGGGAGCAGCTCCCGGCGCATCTCTTCGGTGAGGTCCGCTATGGCGTACCATTGGCCCCAGGCTTCCGCCACGGTTTCCAATGACCCGTTCGAATGTACGACGCAGACGGCCCCGGATGCCCAGAAAAACATGCGTTTGTCGATTCGCCCTGAAACCTTTTCCCCCCGGCCTAAAAATATCAACTTTTCCCCGATGCTGATTTTACGAAAAATTCTATAAATAAGCCGCACCGAAACCCCGCCGTTTTTCGAGATGAAAAACGCGCCCCAGCCCATGGTTTCGTCGAGAAGCGCCAGCAGGGGCATGGGATGGAGAACCCCTCCCCTTTCAAAACGAAAAAAGCTCCGGCGATCCTCGGGGTTGAATCCGGCAAAGGCGCAGGCCACCGGTCCGCGCGGGCTTTGCCAAAGATAAAACCGGCGTTTCAGGCCCGGCTGTTTCCGGTCCATGCCGCAGACAAAACAATTTTTGTAGTTGGGCAGGTAGGCCATGCTTCCGGACATGGCATCAAAGGCCGAAGGGACATAATCCCTTACATACTCATCGGCCAGACAGCCCGATCCGCCAAAGCCGATGTCCGCGGAAATATACGGCGACGGCGCCCCTTCGACGGTGATGGCGCCTGTTATTTTTCCATGACCGGCCGCCGCTTCAAGGCGCACCCTGTCCCCGACCCGGGCCGCTTTTCCGCCCATGCGAAATGAGCAGCACAGGGGATAGGATACCCCGCCGGTCCCGCGAGGACTGGAATCAACGGCTGCGGCAAGCTCCAGAAGCGCCCCCATGCCGATGCCCCCATGGGGAATGTCAAGCCATCCCTCCTTACCGGAATCCATGGCGATTGTCGCCGAGACCCGGTCCTGATGGGTTTTAAAATCTGAATCCCCAAATAAAAATGCGTGAATAAAATCCTTCATTTTCCCATGCCTTCGCCCAGCAGCCGAGTGTTTTCAAAAATAGACAATCGCCGGGCAAGAAACCCGGCGTACTCAATGGAAGTTCCTTTCTGCAAAAATACCGCAAAGCGGGATAAACCGCTTTTTACGGCTTCATCATTCAAGGACGTCCTCCCTTTTTTCCGGCTGCATCCAAGAATGACGCCACGGTTTCCACCGAGGTATATCGGGGTGAAAAACCCATCTCCTTTTTGATTTTATCGATGTTCATGGACAACGGATAGCGGATGTAGCTGAGTTGGGCCTTGCCGAACGGCATGAGGCCGATCCGGTAGAGTGTTTCGACCAGGGGATAGACCAGCCAGGCCGGTAGGGCGAGAAACGGTTTCCCGAGCTGTCGGGCAAGCTCGCGGTACGGCATCCCCGCATCCGCAGCCAGGTTAAAGGCGCCGGAAACCGGCATTACCAGGGCCTTGTAAAATGCCTCGGCCGCATCATCCTCATGGATAAATTGCATGATGGGATTATACCCTTTAAAACCCATTATCACCGGCGCTTTCATTGAGCGCGAAGTGGTGTTGTCGGCATGCGGTCCCAATACCATGCAGGGCCGCAACACCACCACCGAACAATCCGAATGGCTTGCTGCAAATGCCTGAACGCGCTTTTCAAGTTCAACCTTGTTTTCGGCATAAGTGAACCCGGGCGTCGGACGCAGGGGGGCCGCTTCGGTCAGGTAATCCGGGGTGTCGGGAAAAAATCCGTAGGCGCAGTCCGAACTGGCGACAACCAGTTTGCGGATCGGCAGCCGATCGCAGAGGGTTAGAATGTTTTGGGTCCCGCCGACATCCACGTCATATTCAAGCCGCGGATTTCGCGTGGGCTCGGCGATGTAAGCCAGATGGACCAGAACATCGATGCTGGTTTCGGCAACAACGCGGGAAAGCCGTTCCAGATCGCGGATATCGCAATGGTAATAGGTGCATCGTTCGGGCAAAGGATCGGGCGGCGGCAAAATATCGGTGCAGATAATGCGCTCAAACGCATCGGCCTGCTGCAGCCGATTCAAAAGACGCCGGCCGATATAGCCGAATGTGCCGGTGACACCCAAGGTTTTTACGGCTGCCGTCATGACCGCTTCCTTTCGTGGCCTCAGGTTTCGAATGCAAGAATTATGCGCTGATGCTGCAGAATTCTCTATAAGCTCATTATAGGGCCACCCTGTTTATTTGAAAACAGATAATATGTTGCTGAAATCGTCTGTCCAGAAAACAGTGGGTTCAGCAACATATTATCTGTTTTCAAATAAACA
>CAZFWD010000190.1:0-6824 GCA_964522535.1 uncultured Desulfonema sp. | reverse complement strand
CACCTCCTCTTGCATGGGTTATTATTAGGTGGTAATAACCTTATTATACCAGATCGTATCTGGTAGGGAGGTGCATTTTCTTTTATATGATTATCAAAGCTGTTCGCTTCGTGAGTCTTTCGGGGAAGAAAACCTCAAACTCGCTCACAGCTGACTTCCAAGGAACTTATTGTTTTCCCGTTCGCAAAATGAACAATTTAACCACTGAGATCACGGAGGATACGGAGAAAATTCAGGCAAGAAGACCAACTTCAGCTTTCAGCCTATACACCTTTTTCTCTGTGCGCTCTGTGTTGAGAATTTTTCAAAAAAAAATAGATAAGTTACTTTCTACAAAAATAATGCAAAGCAGAATAAACAGCTTTTTACGGCTCATTCAGAATGCCAAGGAGATTTAACCATGCAGTTTGAACTGTCCAAGGAGCACAAAATGCTGCAAAAGGCGGTCCGGGAATTCGCCGAAAAAAAGATTGCGCCTTTTGCGGACCAGTGGGACGCTGAAAACTACCTGCCGGTGAAGGAGGCGATCAAACCCATGGGAAAGCTGGGGTTTCTCGGAACCGTGATCCCCGAGGAATACGGCGGGGAAAACGCCGGCTGGATGGCGGCCGTCATCGTCACCGAGGAGATCGCCCGGGTGTCGAGTTCGCTTCGAGTGCAGCTCAACCTGGTCGGCATCGGGTGCGCCTATCCCATCTGTGTATACGGGACCGAAGCAACCAAAAAAAAATACGTGCCCCGGCTCTGCGCCGGCGAGATGCTGGGCGCCTTTGCCATCACCGAGCCCAACGCCGGATCCGACGTGATGTCCATGGAGACCACCGCGGAGGATCGCGGCGATCATTTCGTGTTAAACGGCTCCAAGACCTGGATTTCCAACGCCCACCAGGCGGACGTGGCGGTGATCTACTGCTACACGGACCGGGCCGCCAAGAGCAAGGGCATGTCCGCTTTTATTGTGGAGCTCAAAAATTCGCCCGGGGTGACCACCACGGATCTGAATAAGCTGGGGTCCCATTCCTCGCCCACCGGAGAAATTTTTTTCAACAACACCCCGGTGCCTAAAGAAAACCTTCTGGGCAAACCCGGGGATGGGGCGCGGATCGTATTCAGCTCGCTTGCCAACACACGGCTCTCCGCGGCGGCCGGGGCAGCGGGCTGCGCCCAGGCCTGCTACGAGATCGCCCTAAAATATTGCAACCAGCGGGTTCAGTTCGACCAGCCCATCGGCCGGTTTCAGATGAATCAGGATGCGATCGCCAAAATGGCGACCGAGATCGAGGCGGCCCGGCTTCTGGTGTACAAAGCGGCCTGGCAAAAGGACCAGGGGAATCTAAACAACGGCTACGAGGTGGCCCAGGCCAAGTACATGGCCGGCGAGGTGGCCATGCGGTGCGCCGAAGCCGCCATGCGCATCATGGGGGCCTACGGGTATTCCACGGAGTACCCCCTGGCCCGGTTTTACCGGGATATCCCCACCTATGTGATCGTTGAAGGCTCGGCCAACATCTGCAGGCATATCATCGCTATGGATCAGCTGGGATACCGCAAGGCCAACCGGTAAAACCGCGAAAAGGATTTTTTTGCTTTCAGATGGTATTCACTGATGAAACCGTAAAAAGCGGTTTATTCCGCTTTGCGGTATTTTTTCAGAAAATAACTTATCGGGTTTTTAGAAATTTTTTACCACAGAGCGCACAGAGAAAAAAGTATTATTTCTCTGTGTCCTTTGTGCGCTCTGTGGTTAATTTGTTCATTTTTTAAACTGGAAAAATATAAGTTCCTTGGAAGTCAAAAATGTTCGCTTCGTGAGTCTTTCGGGGCGATATTTTTCGGGAGGAAGAGATGGAACGCCGGATTTTCAAAAAAGAACACGAGATGTTTCGAAAATCGTTTCGCCAGTATTTAAAAGACCGGGTGCTGCCCTTTTATGAACAGTGGGAGGAGGAGGGGATCACCCCCAGGGAGGCGTGGCTGGAGGCCGGAAAAAACGAGTTTCTCTGCCCCACGGCCGGGGAGGCATACGGCGGCCCGGGCGCGGATTTTTTATATTCGGTGGTGATCACCGAGGAGATGTACTACCACGGGGTGAGCAGCCTGTTCTGGCCGCTGCACAACGATATCGTCTTCCCCTACATCGACCTTTACGCCGGCGAGAAGATGAAGAAAAAATGGATTCCCAGATGCGTGAGCGGGAAGGCCATTCTTGCGGTGGCCATGACCGAACCGGATGCGGGCTCGGACCTTGCGGCCTTAAAAACCACGGCGGTCAAAGACGGGGACGCCTATATCGTCAACGGCTCGAAAATCTTCATCTCAAACGGCCAGCTCGCCGACCTTTGCGTGGTGGCGGTCAGAACCAATGAAAGGACAAAACGGCCTCATGAGGGGGTCAGCCTTCTGGTGATTGAAGCCGGCACCCCGGGGTTTCGAAAAGGAAGAAATCTAAAAAAAATCGGCATGCACGCCCAGGACACCTCGGAGCTGTTTTTCGACGACTGCCGGGTTCCGGCCGAGAACCTGCTGGGCAAAGAAGGGGAGGGGTTTAAGTACCTGATGCACAACCTTCAGCAGGAGCGGCTGGTGCTGGCCATCGGCGCCTATGCCGCGGCCCAGGGCGCTTTGGATATCACCATTGATTACGTCAAAAAACGCAAGGCCTTTGGAAAAACCCTGGCGGAATTTCAGAACATCCGGTTTACCCTGGCGGAGATCGCCACCAGGGTTCAGCTGGCCCGCTCCTTTTTTGATGATCTGATTCCGCGGCACATGGCCGGCGAGGACGTGGTGCGCGAGGTGAGCATGGCCAAATACTGGGTTACAGAGTTGCAGTTCGAAGCGGCAAACCGCTGCCTTCAGTTTTTTGGAGGCTACGGCTACATGACCGAGTACCCCATATCCCGGTTTTTTGTGGACGTCCGGATTCAAAGCATTTACGGAGGGGCCAATGAAATCATGAAGGAACTGATCGCGCGACGCATCGGCCTGTGAGTGGGCTCAAACCCTAGTATTTACGAAAGGAGAAAGAGATGGCGTATAAGGAAATTCTATATGAAAAAAAAGAAGGGGTGGCGCGCATCACCATCAACCGGCCTGAAAAGTACAACGCCTGCACCACCCTCACGGTGTATGAGCTCACCCAGGCCTTAACCGATGCCTGGGTGGACAGTGCTGTGGGGGTCGTGGTGCTCACCGGGGCCGGGGACAAGGCCTTTTGCACCGGCGGGGACCAGTCGATTCGGGCTGAAGGCGGGTACGCAGGGACCGTGGCCGCCCTTCCTCTGGAGGTGGGGTGGCAGCAGGTGAGCGGCCTGATCCGGAACATTCCCAAACCGGTGATCGCCCGGGTCAACGGGTATGCCATCGGCGGCGGGCATGTGTTCCACGTGGTCTGCGATTTTTCCATCGCCTCGGAAAACGCCAAATTCGGCCAGGCCGGGCCCCGGGTGGGAAGCTTTGACCCGGGATACGGCACCGGCGACCTGGCCCGGGCTGTGGGATTAAAGCGGGCCAAGGAGATCTGGTTTTTCTGCCGCCAGTACACCGCAAAGCAGGCCTATGACATGGGCCTGGTCAATGCGGTGGTGCCCCATGAGCAGCTCGACGCCGAGGTTGATAAATGGTGCAAGGAGCTTCTGGAAAAAAGCCCCACGGCCATGAAGATGCTCAAATACGCCTTTCATGCGGAAACCGACGGGGTGTGCGGCGTCACCCACCTGGGGGTGGCCGGATTGAGCCTGTTCTATGATACCCCGGAATCCCTGGAAGGGAAAAACGCCTTTATGGAAAAACGCAAGCCGGATTTTTCGCTGTATCGAAAATAGAAAAATTTCAGGCAGGGCAAAAAAGTAAAGAACTTATCGGCTTTTTTAAAAACATTTTCACCACGGAGCGCACAGAGAAATAAATAAAAATTTTTTTTATGTCCTCTGCGATCTCTGTGGTTTAATTTTTCATTTTTCGAAAAGGGAGGATGCCATGATTGATTTAACGGGTAAAACCGCGGTGGTGACCGGCGGGGCAAGGGGGATCGGAAAAGGGATATCTGAGAAACTCGCAGGCCTCGGAGCCAGGGTCGCCATTGCGGACCTTTTAAAGGAAGAAGCCGAGGCCGAGGCCGAAGCCATTAAAAAATCAGGCGGCTTTGCATGGGCGGTGCAGACCGACATCACGGACCTGGAATCGGTTAGGGCCATGGTGGAAACCGTAAAAGCGGAATCCGGGCCTGTGGATATCCTGGTAAACAACGCGGGCTGGGACCGCATGAAGCCTTTTTTAAGCACCACCCCGGAGTTCTGGAACCGGGTGATCGATATCAACTTTAAGGGGGTGCTCAATACCGTGTATGCGGTCGCCCCCGGCATGGTGGCGCAAAACAGCGGCCGCATCATCAACATCGCCTCGGACGCGGCGCGGGTGGGCAGCATGGGGGAATCGATCTATTCCGGGGCCAAGGGCGCGGTGGTCTCCTTTTCAAAGACCCTTGCCCGGGAGCTTGCCAGAAACCAGATTACCGTGAACGTGGTCTGCCCCGGCCCGACCCCGACCCCGCTTTTAGAAGACATGAAGGCCGAAGACGCCTTTGCGGGAAAGGTGCTTTCCGGCATGGACAGGATTATTCCGTTAAAACGGATGGGAACCCCCGACGACATCGCCTACGCCGTGGCGTTTTTCGCCTCAAAACAGGCCGGCTTTATCACCGGCCAGGTCCTGAGCGTGAGCGGCGGCTTGACCATGTGTTGACCCGAAAAAAACAGCCTCAGTTCAGCCAGCCCAGCACCAGGCTTCTCTGCTTAAACGCGGCCCGGTGGAAAAAGGCCCATCGGGAGGTTTCAAAACCGGGTTTTCCGGTCAGGGTGTCGGCATGCGCCTTAAAGCGTGATCGGGACAGGCTGTCCCAGTCCACATCGCCGTAAATGGCCCGGCTTCGCCATGCCTGCCGGTCGTATGCCGGGGCGCCGGTATACGCCTTCCATCGTTTGCAGCGTTTTTCCAAATCCCCCTTTTCTGAAAAAAGGGATTTCATTTCCTGATAATGATCGGGAAAATCATGCGCCAGGTCCGCTGCGGGCGGCGTTTTTAAAGATACTGCCGTTTTAAGCAACCGATAGATCAGGTCTATGCCGAAAAGACAGATCTGCGTGTTGTTTCTTACAATGTTTTTGCCGCGGCCGTCTTGATACCGCCAGTTTAAAAAGGGCTGATCCGGAAACTTATACGCCTCCAGATGACCGATCCGGGGCACAAACAGATCGGCATGGGTTTGAAAAAGCTGAAGCCTCCATTTTCCTTTTTCGTTAAACCAGATTTTTCCCACATTGTTTTCCGGATGGTGCCTGCCGGAAAACCCGTCATGGGAGAAGCTGTCCGCCACGGCATGCAGGGCGAGGCCCAGCCGAATCAGCCGGAATGTTCTATTTTTTTCCAGCAGGGCGTCTTCTACCAGCCTTGTGGTAAGCTCGGTTTTCGCGCCGGTCGCCGTTTGCGTAAGGTATAAAAAATCTTGAGGGGACTGCCAGCGGATCGCAGCCGGCAAAAAGTGAAACGGCATGTAGATCTTCTTCTGAACATTCCATGTAAAGGCTTCCAGGTTGTAATGGGCGGTGCGGACGGGATCGAAATACTGGTCCTTAAAAGGCCGAATGGGCTCGCTTTCCGTGGCGTCGTCCACATACTGGGAGGCGTAGGCGATCGTCTGCGCGTCGGTTTTGGTAAAACCGGCAAGCCGACAAAGCTGATAGATGGTATAATAATGAAAATCCGCTTCCATGCCTTGTCATTTTTCAAAAAAAAAGGTTTACCGAAGCTGCAAAAAGGCCGCTCCGGTAAACCCGGAAACGGCCCTTTGTCTGCATTGGTCTGATGACCCGGTATGTTAATCAAACGCCATGGATGTTTTCCACACCTTCCAGACGTTTCCAACGAGATCCGGACCCGGGGTCAGAGCGACCTTGCCGGGCTGCCAGCCCGAAGGCGTGGCCTTCTTGCCCTTGCTCTTTCGCACAAACTGAAACGCCTGTATCTGCCGAAGGGTTTCCTGAATGTTGCGGCCCACCGACGGGGTCACCACCTCATACCCCTGAACCGCGCCATCCGGATCGATGAGAAACCGGCCTCGGTTTTCCACCCCGGCGTCTTCATCAAACACCCCGTAGACCTTTCCGACCCTTCCGCCGGCGTCCGACAGCATGGGAAAGGGCACGCCGCCCTTCACCATCTTGGACAACTCATTGTCATTCCACATCTTGTGAACAAACACGCTGTCGATGCTGATGGAAAGGACCTCCACCCCCAGCTTCTGGAACTCGGCGTATTTTTCGGCAACTGCCGAAATCTCCGTCGCTCAGACAAAGGTGAAGTCGCCCGGGTAAAAGCACAACAGCACCCATTTCCCGAGGTATTCCGAAAGCTGTATGGAGATGAATTTTCCCTGGTGATACCCGGGGGCGGCAAAGTCCGGCACCTTTTTTCCGATCTGAATCATGGACTTGACCTCCTGAACGGCTGTTTTTTCATTTTCGTTTTTCGAGGATGCCTTTTTTGCGCCTTCCCCCACCGGGCCGCCGGTGGGACGCGCGCAACCAACGCTCATTTTCTTCGCCATAAGGCCCTCCTTTCGAATCTGAGATGATTGCGATTTTCTATACAACTACAAAAAACCATATCAATAGTCAATAGAAATGCGCTCATAACATTCCAGGGCGCGATGGGGGATAAAGAGAGAATCCTGCGACATGCCCAGTCCGCAGGCGGGGTTTGTTTTCGGATTATTTCCCGTTTAACCGTTCGATCCACCGATAGATTCGAAACCGGTAAAGGTAGGC
>CAZFWD010000189.1:0-8144 GCA_964522535.1 uncultured Desulfonema sp. | reverse complement strand
CATTAGCACCGATGCGGCATACGACCATATCGCACTCAACGATTCGATGGCGGCGGCCCTGAAAGACGACGTCGATCTGATTTACTTCGGCACCCTGGTTCAGCGCACGGATTTCGGCTTTCGAACCCTGCAGCACCTTCTATCCGAAAAGAACCCGCATAGTGAAGGTCTTTACGATGTTAATTTGCGGCCGAACGGTTACAGCAAAAACGCCGTATTAAGTTCACTCGCCCGGACGGACATCCTCAAACTCAACCAGGAAGAACTTGCGCTGATTCGGGAGATGCTGACCGCGACGGACACCCCGGCTGATTTCATCCGCCACCTGATGGATACCTACCACCTGAAAACCGTGTCGCTGACCAAGGGCGAGGCGGGCAGCGAGTTGTTCATTCAGGCAGGGCATTTCACCGCGCCGGCAAAAAAACCAAAAAAAATCATAGATACCGTCGGCGCGGGCGACGCCTACACCGCGGTGCTGGCCCTTGGCCATCTGCGAATGTGGAAACCGGAGCGCATTCTGAACGCCGCCGCCGACTTTTCAGCCCGCATCTGCGGCATTGAAGGCGCTATTCCCGAAGATGACGCCTTCTATACACAATGGCTGAAAAAGGAATTTTAAATGAGCCGAAAAGGCCTCTACATTCAAATGTTCAGCATCCATGGGCTGTTGAGGTCAAAAAACCTGGAGATGGGACGCGACGCCGACACCGGGGGGCAGATCAAATACGTCATTGAGCTCGGCAAGGCCTTAAGCCGGCACCGGAACATCCGGCAGGTGGACCTCTGCACCCGCATGGTGAAGGATAAAAGCGTTTCAGAGGATTACGCCCGGCCGGTGGAACAGGTCAACGATATCTTTCAGATCGTGCGCATCCAGTGCGGCGGGAAAAAATACATGCGCAAGGAACTGTTCTGGCCGCACCTGGATGAGTATATCGATAAAACCATGAAGGCCATCAAACGCACCAAAAATATTCCCGACGTGTTCCACGGACATTACCCGGATGCGGGTTATGTGGCCATGCATCTGGCGGAATTCTTCGGCACGCCCTTCATCTACACCGGCCATTCCCTGGGCAAGTCAAAATTGAACCGCCTGCTCAACGAAGGGATGCGCGAGCAGGACATCATCAAAAGATATAAAATCGATCACCGCATCGCGGTTGAAGAAGAAGTGCTGAAAAAAGCCGATCTGGTCGTGGCCAGTACCCGGCAGGAGGTCAATGACCAATACGGGCAATACGATTACGGGGACCTGCCCCGTTTCCGCGTCATTCCGCCGGGCCTGGACATTCAAAAGTTTTACCCTTTCTATCACGACATGCTGCCGGAATCCGAAAAGAAGGAAATCGAACTCTACGCCCACGCATCCGTACTCGAAGGGCTCAACCGGTTCTTCATGTATCCGGACCGTCCTCTGATTCTCTCCCTTTGCCGTCCGGACAAACGGAAAAACATCTCCGGCCTGATCAAGGCCTACGGCGAGGACCTTGAGCTCCAATCCATGGCCAACCTGGCGATCTTTGCGGGCATCCGCAAGGACATCACCCAGATGGAGGAAAACGAGCGGGATGTGCTGACGGAAATCCTGCTGCTGATGGACAAATATGATTTGTACGGCAAAATCGCCATCCCCAAAAAACACGATTTTGAATACGAGGTTCCGGAGCTCTACCGGGTCGCGGCTGAAAAGCACGGCGTGTTTGTCAACTCGGCCCTGACCGAACCTTTCGGCCTGACCCTGATCGAGGCGGCCGCCTGCGGCCTGCCGGTGGTGGCCCCGGACGACGGCGGCCCCCAGGACATCATCGAAAAGTGCAAATGCGGGGTTCTCGTCGATACCACCGACACCCGGGCCATCGCCGAGGCCGTCAAAAAAATCATCACCGACGGCGAATGCTGGAAGGGATTATCCAGAGGCGGCGTCATGAACATCCGCAAGCACTACACATGGGAAAGCCACGCGGAGAGATACATGGCCGAAGTCAAAAAAATTCTGGCCGGTTTCGGCCCCAACGCGATGGGGGTCGCGGTCCCCTCGGATACCATCGGCCGGCGTCTGGTGAGGCTGAACTATTTTCTTATCACCGATGTGGACAACACCTTGATCGGCGAGGACAACAGCAAACTGGAAAAACTGCTGTCACTGCTTGAGACGCACCGGGAATCCATCGGATTCGGCGTCGCCACGGGCCGCACCCTTGAATCGCTGACGGCGCACCTTAAAAAATACGGGGTGCCGCCGCCGGACGTCATCATATCCTCCGTCGGCGCGGAGATCTACTACGGCAAAAGGCAGCGGTACGGCCAGGGGTGGGAAACCCATATCAAGGACAAATGGGACCGTGAAAAAATCGTCCGGCTGCTTGAGAAATTCGATTTTCTGGAGTACCAGGAGGAATCCGTCCAGCGCCGATTCAAAATCAGCTACGACATGGAACCGGGCAAGGATCGGCTGGCCATGATTCACGACCGGCTGCTCAAAAACAAATGCCGGTATAACCTGATTTACTCCCACAACCGCTACCTGGACATCCTGCCCTACCGGGCTTCCAAAGGCAAGGCCCTTCGCTACCTGAGCTACAAATGGGAAATTCCGCTCAAAAACGTTCTGGTATGCGGCGATTCGGGCAATGACGAAGAAATGCTGCGCGGCGAGCCTTTGGCCGTCATCGTGGGAAACTACAGCGACGAGCTGAAGCACTTAAAAAAAAGCCACAACCT
Source organism: uncultured Desulfonema sp. (assembly GCA_964522535.1). Lineage (GTDB taxonomy): Bacteria > Desulfobacterota > Desulfobacteria > Desulfobacterales > Desulfosalsimonadaceae > DYLE01. Next base: position 5,417 of record CAZFWD010000189.1, on the reverse strand, counting down.
GTATTTCGCGCGGCGATACTGCGGCGGCGGCATTTTAGAGGGGATCGACCATTTTAAGTTCATCGAAAAAGCGCAATCAAGGCGGTAAACATATGACAGACCCGCTCAACGAAATCATCGCCAGGGCCGATCGCAGGGATTTTAAAGAATACTTCTCCTCCCTTCTCAATCAGGAGGGGGAATTTTTCCTGCGAAACGACATCCTTTACCTGTTTCGAAGATACTGCGATGAGAAAAATAAAAACGAACGGTTCCGGGAGAAATCCTCTCTTTTCGGCTTTTTAAAAAAAATTCAGGAACTGTTTCTGCTCGATGACTACATCGCCATTCTACACCGGTACGACATCGCCAAATACCGTTTCTATCTGCTCAGAAACGACGGTGAGCACATGGATCCGATCGACAGCCGCACCTATCTCGATTTGAAAGACCACTACATCCTGCGGCAAAAAAACCGTCCTCACCTGCGCCTGGATTTGATGCCGTTCTATGATTTTTCGCCCTCCATTCGGGACACGCGCAGCATCGGGAACGGGATTCGATTCCTCAACCGCTATATGAGCAGCAACATTTTCAACAAACCCGAGGAGTGGAACGCAAAGCTGTTCCAGTTTCTCAAGCTTCACAAACACGACGGGCGCCAGCTTCTGGTCAACGGGAGCATGGTCACGGATTTTAATTTTTTCCTAAACAATCTGGAAAAAGCGCTGGACTGGTTGAAGACCATCAAGCCCGAGGCTTCCCTTCAGGCCGTTTCGAAAAAATTGACGGGTTACGGATTCGAGGTCGGGTGGGGCAACACCGCAAAACGGATTCGCGAAACCATGGCGATCCTGATGGATCTGCTCAATGAACCGACGGCCGCAAAGCTGGAGGCGTTTATTTCCCGGGTCCCCATGCCGTTGATTTCCAAGATCGCCATTGTTTCGCCCCACGGCTGGTTCGGCCAGACCAATGTTCTGGGCAAACCCGATACCGGCGGCCAGGTGATCTACATTTTAGACCAGGTGCGGGCGCTGGAAAGCCATCTCAAAAACGAGATCGCTCTTACCGGTCTGGATGTGGCGCCCCAGATTATTGTTCTGACCCGCCTGATTCCCGAGGCCGGGGACACCACCTGCAATCAGAAAAACGAAAAAATATTTCACACCGACAACGGCTGGATTTTGCGGGTTCCCTTCCGGGACGCGGATTACAACGTGGTTCGCCGATGGATTTCGCGCTTTAAAATCTGGCCCTACCTGGAAGCCTTCGCCGAGGACGCCGCCACCGAACTGGTCAGCGAGTTCCAGGGCCGCCCCGATTTGATCATCGGCAACTACTCGGACGGCAACCTGGTGGCCACCCTGCTCTCGGACCGGTTCGACGTGATTCAATGCACCATCGCCCACGCCCTGGAAAAAACCAAATACATCTTTTCGGACATGTACTGGCGCGACCGTGAAGACGACTATCATTTTTCAATCCAGTTTTCGGCCGATATCCTCTCCATGAACAAATCGGATTTCATCATCACCAGCACCCACCAGGAGATCATCGGCACGGAAGACACCATGGGGCAGTATGAATCCTATCAGTTTTTCACCATGCCGGAACTTTACCAGGTGCTCAACGGCATCAACCTGTTCGCCCCCAAATTCAATGTCATTCCCCCGGGCGTGGATGAAAATCTTTACTTTCCGTATACGGAAAAAGAGCGTCGCATGACGGCCAAAACCCGCTTCTGGGAAAATCGACTCTTTCACGATGCCTCCGATGATATTTACGGCACCCTGGACGATTCAAAAAAACCGGCGATTTTCACCATGGCGCGGTTCGACCGGATTAAAAACATTACCGGTCTGATCGAAGCCTTCGGAATGAGCAAAACGCTTCAAAAACATTACAACCTGGTGTTCGCCGCCGGCACGATTCACATCCATGAATCCGACGATGAGGAAGAAAAAGAGGAAATCCGGCGGGCCTACCGCCTGATCGACGACTACGGCCTGGGCGGCCATGTACGCTGGCTGCCCAGCATCAACAAACTGGAAACCGGGGAGGTCTATCGGATCATCGCCGATCGGGGCGGCATCTTTGTCCAGCCGGCCCTTTTTGAGGCCTTTGGACTGACCATCCTGGAAGCCATGGCCTCGGGGCTCCCGACCTTCGGCCCGAAATTCGGCGGACCGCTGGAGATCATCGAATACGGCATCAGCGGCCTTCTGCTCAACACCAGCAAGCCGGAATTCATCGCCGGCAGTCTGGAAAATTTTCAGGATCAATGCGAAAACGATTCAGGCTACTGGAAAAAAATTTCCGAAAACGGGATTCAGCGGGTGCAAAACCATTTTAACTGGCGGCTTTACAGTGAACGCCTGACCAACCTCACCAAGCTCTATGGGTTCTGGCGTTTTTCGGTTTCCGGCCAGGGCAAGATCAAGATGGACCGCTACTGCGATTTTCTCTACCACTTCCTGATTCGGGAACGCGCCAGGCAAATGGAGACCCCCTGAGTTGCGAGGCTGCCGCTGAGTGCTGAATTAAATTTTGATAAAAACCTTTAAATGAAGAGCAGTGGATCGTCTTTTATCCGCTAGATCGGTTCCGCTCCCTATCTGCGTTCAAAAAATCAGATAAACAGATTCAGTATCAGATAGACAGCCGCGGAGACAATCATGGCGCAGGGAATGGTGAGGACCCAGGCCCAGACGATGTGGGTTGCCAGGTTCCAGCGGACCGCGGAGACCCGTCTGGTGGCGCCGACCCCCATGATGGAGCCGGCGATGGTGTGGGTGGTGCTGACCGGAATGCCGAACAGGGACGCGCCGATGATCGTCAGCGCGCCAGAGGTTTCCGCGCAGAAACCATGCACCGGTTTCAGGTTCGTCAGCCCCACGCCCATGGCCGGGATCACCCGCCAGCCGCCGAGCAGCGTGCCGAGGGCAATGGCGCTGTAAGCGGCGAAAATGACCCACAACGGCACGTAAAACTTAGCCCCCAAATACCCGGTACTGTAAAGCAGCACGGCGATAATCCCCATGGTTTTCTGAGCGTCGTTGCAGCCGTGGCCCAGACTGAAGATCGCGGACGAAAGAAGCTGCATCATGCGAAAAAGAGAATCCACCCGGCTGGGCGTTCGCCGTTTGAACAGGTGCAGGGTGATCACCATCATGATGTGGCCCAGCAGAAACCCGATCACCGGGGATAAAACGATAAACACGACCACCTTGAGGATGCCGTCCGCAACCAGAAACCGGGCCCCTCCGGAAACCACGGCAGGACCGATCATGCCTCCGATCAGGGCGTGAGAAACGCTGATGGGCAACCCGAAATGGGTGCAGTAATGGGTCCAGAGCACCGCGCCGATAAGCGCTGAAAAAACGTAGTGTTCATTAACGATCTGTGGGTCCACGATCCCCTTGCCGATGGTGGTGGCCACGTGAACCCCGAAAATGAATGCCGCGGCAAAATTAAACATAGCGGCCCAGGCCACAGCCATTTTAGGAGACAGGACCTTTGTGGATACAATGGTGGCGATGGAGTTGGCCGCATCATTCATCCCGTTTAAAAAATCAAAAAAAAGCGCCACCCCGATAATGAGAATAACCACATACAGCATGATTGATTTGCGCCCTGAGCCGATTATGTGCGTTTGATGGCGATGGTTTTAAATACGTCCGATACGCTTTTGGCGTGGTCCGTGGCCCGTTCCAGGGACTTTAGGATATCCTTGAACTTGATCAGCTCGATCGCGTTGGATTCCTCATCGAACAGCCTTGAAATGGCCCTGTGGTAGATATCGTCCGCCCGGTTTTCCACATCCCCGATCTGAATGCAGATCTCGATCAGCTTCGCATTGTTTTCCGTGGTGGAGATCTCTTTGACGCCCCGCTGAATGAGACGCGCCGCTTCCAAAATCAAATCCGCCAGTTTCGAAAATTCCACCATGAACCCCTTCGGCTTGAAAAGCATGATCCGGTTGCAGGCCCGGTTGATGTTGTCGGCCACGTCATCAATGGACGCAGCCAGGGCCTGGATGTCTTCCCGGTCAAAGGGGGTGATGAAGGATTTATCCAGGGTATCAAAAATACGGTTGGAGATCTCGTCTCCGGCAAGCTCGAATTCTTTGACCTGCTGAATTCTGGGGACCCATTGCGCAGGATCCTTCGTATTCATCAGGCGGCAGACCGTCTCGGCCATTCCCACCAGATTCGCCACATCCTCCTCAAACAGAGGGTAAAAGGCGTGATCCTTAGGCGTGAAAATTTTAAATATTTTGTCGATGGTCATAAAACGCCTCTAATTTTTTAAGTTGGTCATTCCAATGGCAAAAATCCATTCCAGGCCGCATGAAAACCGCATCATCGTTTAAAAAACCTACGCCGATTCGAAAAACAATACAATCCAAAAAAGAACGTCCGCTCGATGGACGGCTCCTTTCTATGATGAGCTTCCGAACAATTTTTTTGGCAAATACTTCCCGCAAAGGAGAAAAAACGTCAAGGAAAAATTTAAACCTTCATCCCGACGATGAAAACATGGCGGTCCGCCTGACTTCCTTTGACATTTGGGGAAAAAAGGGAGAGTCATCCAGCGTTTGCTATCCGAGTACCGGAAACGTCGCCCCGCCTTCAGGGAATACGGCCACGCGCGCCCGGGGGCCCAGCCGCTTTGCCCCGGCCGTGATGACATTCTGGGGCATCCCGGTAAACCCTTTAAAAAAAAAGAGGGCTTTTACGATCTGTGGAGTCAAAGACGGCACGAACAGCAGCAACTCATACTGACGTATCAGCTGCATAGTGTAATAATAAAGAAAACGCTCTTCGATGTTCAGCCCTTTTCTGGTGATATTTAAGAAGGCGTAGACTCGAGACGGCCCGATCAGCCGGAGAATCCTTTTTACGACCGGCAACGGCAGGGGAGACCCTTTCGGCATAGGGATGTCATCTGTGCCCCTCTCCGCCCGCAGAAAGCCCATGACCGTGCCGCCGGGTTTGAGCGCGGGCAGCGCATTGCCGACGCATTTCATGCTCTGCTTGAAATTGATATCCATGGGATGGGCGTTGACAATCACCCCGTCCACCTGCCTGTCCATTTTCAATCCTGAACGCTGCAGGGTGAAACAGACGCCCGCCCGGTGCGCCGCGACCGGGTCGCCCGCGAAACAGGCGATGATTGTCCGGTTGGGGTCCAGCACGACATTGACGCAAAACAGATCCGCCGAAATCATGGTCCGGCATTCCTCCAGATCAAGGCGGAAAGAGTTGTTTTCCGGCGCCATGCCGACCCGGTTGGCCTGGTAGGGGGGCTCGGTCAGGATTTCATGGTGCCTGCCGATGGTTTCCGCCGACGCCACCCCGGGCAGAATATTTTTCATGCCGCCGCCGAACCCGGCCATCAGGTGCGGCTCGATCAGGCCGATCAGCACCACGCAG
>CAZFWD010000188.1:0-2626 GCA_964522535.1 uncultured Desulfonema sp. | reverse complement strand
GGAAGGCGCCCGTTTCGGCGCCACCGCGGTCAATGTCGGCCTTTTCTGCATGGGGCCGGCGGTGGCCCTTTCGAAAAATGTCGGCCGCAAAAAAGCCCTCGAACTTTTGCTCACCGGGGACATGATCACTGCGGAAGAGGCCTATCGTATCGGTCTGATCAACCATGTTGTTCCCAAGGAGAAGCTTTTCGAAACAACCCTGGCCCTTGCGCGGAAACTGGCGAGAAAGAGCCCGCTTGCCGTGAAGCTGGGGAAAAAATCGTTCTACCAGATGGAGAACCTGGATTACGAAAAAGCCTATGAAATGGTTAATGCCCATTTTGCCCTGCTCTGCAGCACGGAGGATGCCCATGAGGGGGTGGATGCCTTTTTAAAAAAACGCAGTCCCGAGTGGAAGCTGCGTTGAACATGTTACGCAAACGCCACATTTGTCAAACAACCAAATCAAAAGGGGAATACGGATGGCACTGAAAGCGGCTTACCGGGAAGCAATGGCGATCAACACCACACAGGATATGGCAAGACGCCGTGAAAAGGCAAAAGCGTTCTTTGAAAAGCTAAACCACATGGATCTTCCGGCAACCTTCAACTGGGCGGTGGAAATCCTTGAGGGGCTCCATGTCCAAGAACGCGGCGATCAGCCCGCATTGCTATGGGCGGACATGAATACCGGAAGGGAGCGGAAATTATCCTACCGGGAACTGGCGACCGAAGGCAACAAGTGCCTCAATTTCATCCGTAAGCACGGGGTTGGACAAGGCGAAAACATGTACATGATGATTCCCATTGTCCCGGAAACCTGGTTTGCCACCCTGGCCTGCCTGAAGGGAGGATTGGTCAACGTGCCCACGGCGACCTCCATGACCGTTCGGGAACTGGAGTTTCGGTTCAAAAACCTTGCCCCCGCCTGCATTCTGGCAGAGGAGAAGGCGGCGGAACTGATTGACCAGGCGCTTTCCGCCACGGGCGCCAGGCCTAAACTCAAAATCGTGCTGGGCGAAAAAGACGGCTGGATCAGTTACGGCGATCTGGCGGGCGAGCCGGAAACCGCCGAAGGGGCGACGATTAAATATGACGACGTGCTGATCTGCTTTTTTACCTCCGGCACCACGGGCCTGGCCAAAATGGTGGGGCAAAGCGCCACCTCCTACCCCCTGGGGCACCTGTCCACCGCCGTATTCATCGGCATTCAGCCGGGCGAAGTGCATCACAACCTCTCCGCGCCGGGTTGGGCCAAATGGGCGTGGAGCAGCTTTTTCGCCCCCCTCAACATGGGCGCCACGGTGGCGGGCTTTAACTTCAGCACCCTGGACCCAAAGACTTACCTGGATTATGTATGCAAATACAAGGTCGCTGTCTTCTGCGCGCCCCCAACGGCATGGCGGGCGTTTGTGGGAACGGACCTCAGCCGGTTCGACTTTTCCGCCATGCGCGCTTCGGTCAGCGCCGGGGAACCCTTAAACCCTGAAATCATCCAGCACTGGAAAAAATTTGCGGGCACGGAAATCCGCGATTTCTACGGGCAGACCGAATCCACCGCCATGATCGGCAATGCGCCCTGGATGGAAGGACAAATGCGTTTCGGCTCCTTTGGTGCGCCCTCTTTCATGCACGACATCACCCTGGCCGACGATGAAGGCCATGAAATCACCGAACCCGAAACCGTGGGGCATATTGTCGTGCGGCTGGACCGATGGCGGGCCATCGGCCTGTTTAAGGAATACATCGGCAACCCGAGAAAGATGAGCGAGGTCTTTATCGGTAATTACTACTATACCGGGGACCGGGCCTACTTCGATGCGGACGGTTATTGGTGGTTTGTGGGCCGGGCCGATGATGTCATCAAGTCGTCAGACTTCCGGGTCGGCCCCTTTGAGGTGGAAAGCGCCCTCATCGAGCACCGGGCGGTCGCGGAATCCGCCGTTGTGGGAAGCCCGGACCCCATCCGATACCAGCTCGTCAAGGCCTTCGTGATCCTGGCTCCCGGCTTTGAACCCTCCCGGGAACTCGCCCTGGAGCTGTTCCAGCATACAATCCGTATCCTGGCCAAATTCAAGATCCCCCGCATCATCGAATTCGTCAACGAGCTCCCCAAAACCATCAGCGGAAAAATCCGGCGCATTGAACTCCGGGAAAACGAAATCATTAAAAAAAACAAAGGTGAAGAAAGAAACCCCAACGAATACTTCTACAGCGATTTTCCCGAACTCCGTTCCAAGGAAAAGGTTTAAAGCGGCAACGTTACGATCTTACCGAATCGCAGCCGGTCGGACTGAAAATCTACTTTTCTTCTTCCTCCCCGCGGCCTTCTTCAATCTCCGCACCGAGGCTACGAGCGCTTTCGGCCAGGTGTTCGGTTATGGCGGACAGTTTTGCGGCTTTTCTCCCCGAGGCGACAGCTTCGTTTTTGGCTTTCATGACCTCTTTGTCAAGCTGTCGTATTTTCGCTTCTTCTTCTTTTGACTCTATGGACCTGCGCCAGGCCGCAATCGCCTTTTCGAGATTGACGGATGCTTTTTCAGCCGCCTTTTCAGCATCCTTTTCCTTTTTCAAGGCGTCCTTATAACTGTCCACGGCCTTCGCAATTTCGCCTGCAGGGCCTTCTTCCGGCTCGGCCGACAGGTCG
>CAZFWD010000187.1:0-4106 GCA_964522535.1 uncultured Desulfonema sp. | reverse complement strand
TGGCCAAAATTTCCGGTTCCGCCTGGATCCGGATTTCAGAGAGGGTTTCTTCAAGATCCGCCACGGTTCTCCCCGATGACATCACGTCCGCGCTGATATCCAGAACCCGGATTTTTGCATCATGCCAGGAACGGTCCTGACGGATCATGTGGGCGAACAGAATCATGAGGCGGCTTGTGGCATCCCCTCTCCACCATACGTCGATGCGCCTTTTTTCAGCCGGTATCCCCTGCAGGTTTTTCCATGCCCCGGCTTCTGCGGAAAAAACCACGATGTTATAACCCTGCCGGAATGCCGTGCGCAGGTATATGCCGAACCTTCTGGCTCGGTATTCCGACCGGGCTTCATTAAAGCCCTCGATCCAGTTTGTCATCATTGTGTTGCCCTTTAAGGGGCCGACCCCGAAGGACTGGACCAGGGAAAGAAGGGCAAGCCTTATATTCGGGCTGTTGATCACCAACGGAAAGATGTCTGCTTCCAGTTCACGGACGTCCTTTTCTAATTCGGCCTTTGCCTCCTCTTTCTGTTTTCGAAGTTTGGCCCCCTCGCCCTGGATGATCCGGACGACCGTTGCAAAGCCGCTGTCTCCCTGAAGCCAGTCCGCAAACTGAAGAAGGGGTTTGCGCCGATCCGGATCATCCGAGAATACAAGCAGGTTTGGCCGCCAGTTCCTGGGGTGTTCGGGTGCATCCGCGGCCTGCAGAAGATGGATCCTGATCTGCTGAAAGTCGTAGGATCGACGGCTGTCCGCCCATCTGGCCGGCCCCGCGGTCCTGGAAAGATACTGATAGACGGCGAATAAAAAGGCCAGGGCGATTATTCCGGCTGTCATGTCGATTGCAAGCATTGCACCCAGGCAGGCAAGGGCCCCCGCAAGGCTCAGGTGCTTGCGGTAGAACCTGAAGGTGGGCCTGAATGACGGGCTTGCAGCTCTCGCCTCGAAAAAGGTGGCATAATTCAAAAGCCCGTATGAAATCAAAAAAAACATGGACACCACCGGTGCGATCACGTTTAAATTGCCCAGGGCGATGGTCAAAAGCGCGATGGCCCCTGAAAGCAGGACCCCACGCCGCGGGTTGTTGGCAGGTCCCGCCCCTTTTGCAAACACAAGCAGAAAAGGGAATATCCTGTCTGCTGAAAGCGACTACAGAATCCGGGGCGCCCCCATAAATGAGGCCATGCCCGATGAAAGCGTAGCGGCGATTACGCCGGCAAGAACCAAAAAATCAATGGCCGCCACCCGCTTCATGGCGTTATAGTCTGCCGCCAGAACTTCGCCCGGAAGCGAGCCGGCAAACACGACGGCCGCGACAAGATAAATCACGATGGAGAGCCCCACCGCTGCAAAGGTGCCGTTTGGAAGGCTTTTTCCGGGGTCTTTAAGATCGCCCGACATGCTCACCCCCTGGGTGAATCCGGTTACGGCCGGAAAAAAGATGGCGAATAAAATCCAAAACTGAGGCGCGTTTTGGGGCGCAGCCAGGTTGTTTACCAGCAGGGCCGTATTCCAGCGAAGGAGGCCGCCGGCAAAGAAAGAAAGGATGGCCGCTAACAACACTGCCATAACGACGAATTGGAACCTGGCCGCCCAGTCCGCCCCCAGCCAGGCGAAAACAAACAGCAACAGCACCGCGCCGGCCGCGATCATTTGGGTCAAGCCCTTCATGGAAAAAGGGACCAGGTAAGCCAGGACCTCCCCGAAACCGATGCAGTAAAACGCAATGGATACCGACTGGGCAAAAAACAGGACGATGCCGATCGCCCCACCGAACTCGAGTCCCAGGGTGCGCGATATCAGATAATAATCCCCGCCGCCCTTGACCTTCAGGTTGGTGGCAATCGCCGCAAGGGACACCGAGGTCAGCACCGAGATCAGGTTCGCCAGCCCGATGATGACCAGGGCCATGAGCAGTCCGGCATTTCCGACAACATATCCCAGACGCAAAAACAGTATGATGCCGAGTATTGTCAGTATGCTCGGCGTAAAAACCCCCGTAAACGTCCCCAGCCTGGGTTCACAATCAGAACTCCGGCTCCCTTTATTAAGCAACCCATTATTTTTCTTCATAACATTCCCATGCCGCATACCTTGTGATTATCCGTTTTTTTGAAAGTCATCGCAATATTTTTTACCAAGATACGCTGGGAACGAATGACATGAATTTTGAAGCGTAAATCGAACTATTCCATACTCAAAAAGGCTATTAAAAATGATCGTCGAAGCGCAGCCAACAGGGCTTTGAACCCCTTATCCTTCTTGAAAATTTATATTCCCGGTTGACACATAGCAACGATTTGCCTATTCTCCTTGTTCGAAAATCCTTTTTCAAAATGACCTGCTCAAGGAGAAAATCATGCCGGGACGTTTAAACGGTAAAAACGCGATCATCACCGGCGCGTCCAGCGGAATCGGGCGTGCCGCCGCCATTCTTTTCGCCCGTGAAGGCGCAACCCTTGCGCTTGCCGATGTCAATGAGGCGGGCCTTCAGCAGGTTCAGGAAGAAATCAAGAAAATCGGCGGCCATGTCATCATCCGCAAAACCGATGTCTCATCCGAAGAGGAAATCCAAGCGCTGATTCATCTTACCCTGGAAACCTTCACCCACATCGATATTCTGGTCAATAACGCCGGTATCTCCGGCGGGCTGGACGCTCTGGAAGATCAAACCGCCGACGAATGGCACCGGGTCTATGATATCAACGTCATGGGACCGGTTTACGCCGTCAAGCATATCATCGCCCACATGAAATCGCGCCGCCAAGGTTCCATCATCAATATCGCGTCGGTGGCCGGCCTGCTTTCCGGCGCCGGAGGCAATGCCTACAGCGCCAGCAAGGCGGCCTTAATCAACTTCACCAGAACCTCGGCCTGCGAGGTGGGCGCTTTTAACGTGCGCATCAACGCGATTTGCCCGGGACTGATCGAAACCGGCATGACCCAGCCCTTTTTTGAGTGGGCCCGCAGCGTGGGCAAGGAGGATCAGGTCGGGAAATACTGCGAATTGAAACACGCCGGCGTTGCCGAAGAAGTCGCCTGGGCGATACTCTTTCTGGCCAGCGACGAAGCCGGCTATATCACCGGTCAGATCCTCCCGGTGGACGGCGGCATCACCGCCTCCATGAGCTTACCGGGAAGAAAGATATAAAATGTAAAAAGCCTTCCGGAGTGAAAAATAAACCGGTGGCCCCGGCAAAACCGAATGCGATTATCATCGGAGCCGGTGTCGGTATCCCCCCAGCCGGTCTGCAACAGCGGCATCCAACTGGCCGACGTCCTGTTGGGCGATTTTGATCCCAACAAATCCACCTATCCTTTAAATTCGGGCTTTCTGCCGGACAGGAACGCATCAAGCCCTTCTTTGACGTCGGTAGAAAAAATATTTTCTCTAAAGGCTTCCCGTTCCCGGGCAAACCCTTTCGCCATCCCATGATACAAGCCCGCGTTCACGCAGGCCTTGATTTTAGCAATGGCGCCCGTGGCCTGACGGGCCAGCCGCCGGGCGTAATCAAAGGATTTTTCGTAAAGGTCGTCCGGCTGAAAAATCTCGTTGACCAGGCCGATGGCCTTGGCTTCTTCGGGCGTTATCTGCAGCCCTTTAAACATCATCTCCACGGCCTTTGCCCTCCCCACCAAGGCCGGAAGACGCTGGGTGCCGCCAAAGGCCGGTATCATGCCTAGCCTGACCTCGGGCAGACCGATCCTGCCCGAGTCTTTTCCCATGAACCGAAAATCGCAAACCATCGCCAATTCAAGACCGCCCCCCAGGGCATGACCGTTAATCGCAGCCACGGTCGGAATGGGAAGGGCCTCCAGCCGGCCCATCATCTCATGAACGTTCGGCAGCAAAGCAATCAGATCATCGCTGATATCCTTTAATGTGGCTATATCGTCCCCGGCGGAAAAAAAGCCCGGGCATGCGCTGGCCAGCAAAAACGCCCGGGCTTGCCTGCTTTTTTCCAGCTCATCCAGCACATAATTAAAATCTTTTAAAAAACCCGGGGTCAGGGCGTTTACTGGTGGATTGTTCATGGTGATGACGGCCACATGATCTGTTATTCCAAAGCCCAAAACCGATAATTCCATGATTTCCTCCTTGTTTAATAAC
>CAZFWD010000186.1:0-3474 GCA_964522535.1 uncultured Desulfonema sp. | reverse complement strand
TGCCCGCGACTTCTGGCGGCTTTCGGCCAGCCCCTTTTCAAGCACCAGAACATCAAGCCTTTTTTTGATGTTTGATGTCATCCGGCGTCATCAAAAGTTTTGCAGGCGCCTGCGATGCCGCCGGCATCGATGCCGTATCGGGATCTCAGCCGGCCGATCGGACCGGGTTCGACGAAGGTGTCGGGTATGCCCAGGCGTTTGATCCGTACTCCGGTCCGGCCGCAATCGTTCAGCCCTTCAATGACCGCGCTTCCGAACCCGCCCGCAAGGACATTCTCCTCCACCGTAAGGATACGAGGGATCTTTTCGGCCAGCCCGCAGATCAGGTCCATATCCAGGGGCTTGACAAACCGGCAGTTGACCACGGTGGCAAAGATGCCTTCCCTTTCAAGCTCGGCCTGTGCGGAAAGCGCGTCCACCACGGTACGCCCGATGGCCAGAATCAGAAAATCGTCCCCGTTTGTTAATACTTCCGCCTTGCCGATGGGTAGGGGCGCGATGGGCTCATCCAAATCCACCCCCACGGAATGCCCTCTGGGGTATCTGAATGCGATGGGGCCGGAATGATCGACCGCGGTGCGCACCATCCGTCTGAGCTCGTTTTCATCCTTGGGCGCCATGACGACCATGTTGGGCAGCATGCGAAGGTAAGAAAAATCAAACAGGCCGTGATGGGTCGGGCCGTCCTCCCCGACGATACCGCCCCGGTCCAGGGCGAAGGTGACCGGCAGGGATTCCAGACATACGTCATGCAGGATCTGATCAAACGCCCGCTGCAGAAAGGTGGAATAAATCGCGACCACCGGTTTGAACCCTTCCACGGCCAGTCCCGCCGCAAAGGTCACGCCATGCTGCTCCGCGATGCCCACATCAAAAAACCGCTCCGGGAATTTATGGGAAAACTTCACCAGCCCCGTGCCCTCGGGCATGGCCGCGGTCACTGCGACGATCTTGTCGTCCCTTTCGGCAAGCTCCAGCATGGTGTTGCCGAAAATCTCCGTGTAGGTGGGGGGGTGCGGTTTTTTGTCGGATAACCGGTCCCCGGTTTTGACCTCAAAGCTGCCGACCCCGTGAAAATAGATGGGATTTTTTTCCGCAGGGGCATACCCTCGGCCTTTTCGCGTAGTCACGTGCAGCAGCACGGGTTCATCGAGCTCCCGAATGTTTCGAAGGATGTCGATGAGGTGGTTTAAGCGATGCCCCTTGATCGGACCGAAGTATTCAAAGTTAAAGGCCTCAAACAGCATCCCCGGGGTGACGAAGGCTTTAAAGGATTCCTCGGCCCGTTTGGCATACTGGTAGGCGTCCCTGCCGATTTTCGGAAGCGATCGAAGCATCTCCCCGAACTCCTTCCTGAAGTCCTGAAGGTACTTAACGGACAAGGTGCGGCTTAAAAGGGAGGAGAGGGCGCCGACATTGTGATCGATGGACAGTTCATTGTCGTTCAGAATGACGATCAAATCCTTGTGAATGTCCCCGGCCTGGTTGAGCCCTTCATAGGCCAGGCCGGCGGTCATGGAGCCGTCGCCGATAACGGCAATGACCTTTGCGGGTTCGTTTTTGAGCCGTTTGGCGCAGGCGATGCCCAGACCCGCGGAAATCGAGGTGCTGCTGTGGCCGGTGGAAAAGGCGTCGTAAGGGCTTTCGCTGATTTTCGGAAAACCGGAAATCCCGCCGTACTGGCGAAGGGTGCTAAATCGCTCCCGTCTTCCGGTCAGGATTTTGTGGGTATAGGCCTGATGCCCCACATCCCAGATGATCTTATCTTTGGGCACTTCAAAGACATAATGCAGGGCGATGGTCAGCTCCACCACCCCCAGGTTGGCGGCCAGGTGGCCTCCGGTCTTGGAAACCACGTCGACGATCATCTGGCGTAGCTCCCGGGCAAGCTTGGGGAGGTCCTCCCTGGGAATTTTTTTGAGATCCGTAGGAAAATGGATTGTATCAAGCAGGCTCACGTGGATACGGCCTCGTTCATGCATTTTGAAACGGCAACCATCACCGCTTCCTGGCGATAATATACTCGGCGATGCCTGAAAGCGGATTCGCCTTGGTACCAAAAAAAGAAATCGATTGCAAGGCATTGTTCACCAGCCGGACGGCAAACTGCTTTGAATCGCTAAGACCCATCAGGCCCGGGTAGGTGGATTTTTGTCGGGATTGATCCGTGCCCACGGCCTTGCCCATCAGCTCGGGATCCCCCTCGACGTTTAAAATATCGTCTGTCACCTGAAAGGCAAGACCGATGTTTTTTGAATAGATTTCAAGATGGTGAACCTGTTTACGGTCTCCCCCGGCCAGAATCGCGCCCGTCTTGACCGAGGCTTCGATCAGGGCGCCTGTTTTTAAATAATGCATCTGCTTGAGCTGGTCCAGGGAAAGCGATTTTCCCTCGGCGGCCATATCCTGCATCTGGCCTTGGATCATCCCCCTGCAGCCGGCCGCCTTGGAGATCTCAAACATGACATCAAGCCACGCCTCGGGCCGGGTTTTGGATTGCCGGTGCCCTTCCGCGAGGATTTCAAAGGCCAGGGTGAGCAGGGCGTCCCCTGCAAGGATGGCCGTCGCCTCATCAAACTGAATATGGGCGGTGGGCCTGCCGCGGCGCAGTAAATCATCGTCCATGGCCGGGAGATCGTCATGGATCAGGGAATAGGTGTGAATCATTTCAAGGGCGCAGGCCGCCGCCATGACGGCTTGATCGACCTTTCCCACCACCTCGGCCGCGGCCAGGCAAAGGATCGGCCGAAGCCGCTTGCCCGATGCAAGCAGGGCGTAAGCCATGGCATCAAAAAGCCGGCCGGGTGCAACCCGTTCCGCGAGGGCCTTTTCAAGCGCTGTGTTTACGTTTTTGCGCCTGGCGTCAAGGTATTTGGCGATGTCAAACCTGTCGGTTCGGGTTTGCAATTACCGCTCCTGGGAATCGTCGGAATCGTTCACAAACGGGGTTTCTGATAGATTCCCCTTGGAATCGGAAAGCAGAAGGCTGATTTTTTTTTCGGTATGTTCCAGCTTATCAAAACAGAATTTTGAAAGCCGAACCCCTTCCTCAAATTTTTTGATGGCCGTTTCCAGGGGCAGGTCACCGGTCTCGAGCGCTTCCACGATTTTTTCAAGCTGGGCCATGGCGTCTTCAAAGCTCTTTTTCGTCATTTTATTTTTTCCTTTCCACCCGGCACAGGATTCCGCCTTTGGCAAGCAAAACCTCGATGCGCTGGCCGGCGGAAACCATGTCCGAATCCGTAATGATGGTGTGGCGCGGCAGGCTTCGCGCGATGCTGTATCCCCGATCCAGGACCGCCGCAGGGCTTAAGGCGTGAAGCCGGCTGCTCAGTTCCCTGATTTTCATTGTTTTAAGATGGAGGCCCGACATCATCATGGAGAGCAGGGCGGTTTTATTTTTTTCAAGCGCCTGGCGGTTTTTGAAAATCGTGGAAAGGGGGGTGTTCCGGTAAAGGCCCTGGGACCGCCATT
>CAZFWD010000185.1:0-6387 GCA_964522535.1 uncultured Desulfonema sp. | reverse complement strand
TCCGGCTTATCCGGTCGTCCGGATGAATATCGAGGAATATGGATCAGATTAAAGAGCAGATAAGCGAGATCAGCATCGAAAAGGAGATGCGGCAGTCGTATTTAGACTATGCCATGAGCGTGATCATCGGCCGGGCCCTGCCCGACGTCCGGGACGGCTTAAAGCCGGTCCACCGCCGCATCCTTTTTGCCATGCGCGAACTGAAAAACGACTGGAACAAGCCGTATAAGAAGTCCGCGCGGATCGTCGGCGATGTCATCGGTAAGTACCATCCCCACGGGGACGCCGCGGTTTATGATGCCCTGGTTCGGATGGCGCAGAATTTTGCCTTAAGGTATCCCATGGTGGACGGGCAGGGGAATTTCGGGTCGGTGGACGGCGATCCGCCCGCGGCCATGCGGTATACCGAGGTCCGCATGACCAAACTCGCCCACGAGATGCTGGAGGATATCGACAAGGAGACGGTCGGGTTCAACCCAAACTACGATGAAACCATTGAAGAACCGGAGGTGCTGCCCGCAAGGATTCCGTCCCTGCTGCTCAACGGCTCTTCCGGTATCGCCGTGGGCATGGCCACCAACATTCCGCCCCACAACCTCAATGAGCTGAGCGAAGCGATCAAGGCCCTGATCGATAACCCGTATCTGGGATGCGAGGACCTGATGGAGTACCTGTCCGGTCCCGATTTCCCTACCGGCGGCATTATCTACGGCAGGGGCGGCATCGTGGATGCCTACACCACCGGCCGGGGAAAAATACGGATTCGCGCCAGAATCGATATCGAAGAGGACAAGAAGGCGAAGACCGAGACCATCATCGTCCGTGAACTGCCGTATCAGGTGAACAAGGCCTCATTGATCGAAAAGATCGCGGATCTGATAAAAAACCGGCAGCTCGAAGGGGTGCGGTATGTCCGGGATGAATCCGACAAGGACGGTATTCGGGTCGCCATCGCGCTCAAAAAGGATCAGGTTCCGGAGGTCATTCTCAATCAGCTTTACAAGCATACCCAGCTGGAGAACAGCTTCGGCATCATTCTGCTGGCGATCGCGGACAAACGCCCCCAGCTGTTGAACCTCAAGGAGATTCTGGAGCATTTCATCATTCACCGCAAGGATATCGTGATTCGGCGCACCCGGTATGACCTGGCCAAGGCCGAGGCCAGGGCGCATATTTTAGAAGGGCTGCTTCTCGCCTTAGATCGGATTGACGAGGTGATTCAGTTGATTCGAAGCGCCGCTTCTCCGGCGGAGGCAAAAGTGCAGCTCATGGCCCGCCTGGAGCTGAGCGATATTCAAGCCCAGGCGATTCTCGACATGAGGCTGCACCGGCTTACCGGCCTGGAGCGGGAGAAAATCAAACAGGAGCATGTGGCGGTGCTTCAGGACATCGCCCGGTTTAAGGAAATCCTCTCTAGCGAACGGATTGTGTTGAATATCATCAAGGATGAACTGACGCGGATGCAGGAGGCCTTCGGCGATGGCCGACGGACAAAGATCGTATCCGAGACCAAGGAAATCACCTTAGAGGACCTGATCGTTGAAGAGGACATGGCGGTGACGATTTCCCACAGCGGGTATATCAAGCGGAACCCCATCACCATGTACCGCCAGCAGCACCGCGGCGGAAAGGGAAGGACCGGGATGGGGACCAAGGAGGAGGATTTTGTCGAGCACCTTTTTATCGCCTCCACCCACCACACCTTTCTCTTTTTTACGAATCAGGGAAGGGTTTACTGGTGCAAGGTGTATGATATTCCCCAGAGCGGGCTCTCCACCCGCGGAAAAGCCATTGTCAACCTTTTGAACTTCAGACCCGAGGAGCGGCTGGCCACGGTGCTCGCGGTGCCTCACTTCGAGCCCGGCCATCACGTGCTTCTGGCCACCCGCCGCGGGATCGTCAAAAAGACGGACCTCATGGCCTTCAGCCGCCCCCGTTCCGGCGGGATCATCGCCGTAAACCTGGCCGAGGAAGATGAGTTGATTTCCGCCAGGCTGACGGACGGCACGCAAAACGTCTTTTTATGCTCACTGTTCGGCAAGTCCATACGGTTTCATGAATCCGATATTCGGCAGACCGGACGCAGCGCCATGGGCGTGATGGGGATACGGCTGGAGCAGGGGGATCATCTGGTGGGGATGACGGTCTTGACCCAGGGCCAGACCCTGTTTACGGCCACCGAGAACGGTTACGGAAAGCGGACCCTGATCGATGAATACCCGGTTCAGAAGCGGGGCGGAAAGGGTGTGATCACCATCAAAACCAGCGCGCGGAACGGCCGGGTGGTGACCATCCTGGTGGTGGATGAGGAGGACGAGGTGATGCTGGTGACGGATATCGGCAAAATCATCCGTCAGCCGATCAGCGGCATATCCGTGATCTCCCGGAACACCCAGGGGGTGAAGTTGATGGATATGGAACCCGGGGAGCGGCTGGTGAGCGCGGCGCGTCTGGCGGAAAGGGATGACTGACATGGGTGCGGGTCCCGAAGCAATCGGTGTGGTGGGCGCCGGCAGCTGGGGAACCGCCCTGGCCGGCTTGCTGGCCGAAAAAGGGTACCGGGTCGATCTCTGGGCCTATGAAACCGAGGTCAAAGAGAGCATCGCGAAGTCCCATGAGAACAGGCCTTACCTGCCCGGGGTATTGCTTTCTTCAAACGTTTCCGCTTCCAATAACCTGGCCGATGTGGTTTCCGGCAAGGGTCTGGTTCTGATTGTGGTTCCTTCGCATTTCATGCGGAGGATCGCTCTAGAGGCCGCGCCGCATTTGAATCCCGGCGCGATTCTTGTTTCGGCGTCCAAGGGGATTGAGAACAAAACCCTTTCGACCATGAGCGGTGTGTTGAAGGCCGTGCTGCCGGACGGGTTTGCCCACCGACTGGCGGTCCTTTCGGGACCCAGCTTCGCCCGGGAGGTGGCCCACCGGACGCCGACCGCGATCGTGGCGGCGTCTGCCGAGCCTTCGGTTGCGACTCATGTGCAGCATGTTTTTGCGACCCCCTTTTTTCGGGTGTATACCAATGAGGATGTGATCGGCGTGGAGTTGGGCGGGGCGGTGAAAAACGTGATCGCCATCGCCTCCGGTATCGTTGACGGCCTGGGCTTGGGTTTGAATACCCGGGCCGCCCTGGTTACGAGAGGCCTGACGGAGATCCGCCGCCTGGGGATCAAGCTGGGGGCGAATCCGCACACCTTCGCCGGTCTTGCCGGCATGGGGGACCTGGTGCTGACCTGCACCGGCACCCTCAGCCGGAACCACACCGTGGGCAAGCGGATCGGGGAAGGGCGGTCCCTGGATGAGGTCCTTTCAAAGATGCGGATGGTCGCTGAAGGCGTGAAAACCGCCGAATCGGTCTATAACCTCTCAAAAAAGATCGGTGTTGAGATGCCGATTTCCTGCGCGGTATACGGGGTCCTGTATGAGGCGCTTTCACCGAAGGAAGCGGTTTACCAGTTGATGACCCGTGATCTGAAGGACGAGATGGATGACCTCCGGTAGCGAAACAGCGATAAGGCATAAGGGGGATGGTCATCGGCAGCGGCTGCGGGAGCGGTTCCTCGCCTCCGGCCTGAGCGGGTTTCACGATTACGAGGTGGTGGAGCTGCTTCTCACCCTGGGCACCCCCCGCAGGGATTGCAAGGATGCGGCCAAGGCCGCCATCAAAAAATTTAAGTCCCTGCGGGGGGTGATGGAAGCCACGGTGGGCGATCTGTGCGGCGTGAAAGGGATCGGGTCGAAGAATGTATTCGGCATTAAGCTGATACAGGCGGTTTCCGAGCGCTATCTTGAAAAAAAGGTGATCATGAAGGATCCGCTGAACAATTCAAAGGCGCTTTTTGATTATCTTTATCACAGCATGTCTGCAAAGGACCGGGAGTGTTTCAAGGTAATTTTTTTGGACGCGAAAAACCGAGTGATCGCCGCCGAAGACCTTTTTAAGGGCACCCTGACCGCAAGCTCGGTTTATCCCAGGGAGGTGGTGCGCGCGGCCCTGGACCACCGTGCCGCCGCGGTGATTTTTGCGCACAATCACCCCTCGGGCGATCCAGAACCGTCGGAGGCGGACTTTGCCATCACCCGGCAGTTGGTTTTCGCCTGTCTGACCATGGGCATCCTTGTCCATGAGCATCTCGTGATCGGGGACAGGCGGTATTTCAGTTTTGCGGACAACGGGCACATCGCCTCCATGCATCATGAGTTTCAACAGCACGCATCAAGGCGGCTATCGGCAGCCGATGAATGAGGATCGAAAACCGCCGGTATGTTTCGGAGAGATGGATGTGGTTTTCCCTTTGGGAGACGACGGGCTTCGGCATTCTCCGGATACCTGCATGGCCTGTGAACACCGCACCGAATGCCTGAAGGCCGCCATGAAAAAAAGCGGCGGGTTGCGGGTTCAGGAAGAGCGGGTTCACCGCGCCTATACATCCGGAATGATCGGTTTTTGGCGAAGATGGTCGAAAACCAAATACCTGAGGCAGCAGCGGAAAAAGCAAGGCTAAACCGTTTTTAAAAGGAGGAAGGGTTATGCGCTCCATCAAGGATATCGATGTTTCCGGCAAGCGGGTGCTGGTCAGGGTGGACTTCAACGTTCCCCTCGACAAGCAACAGAATATCACCGATGACACCCGGATCCGCGCGGTGCTTCCCACGCTCCGGTATGTGCTGGACAACGACGGCAGCCTGGTGATCATGTCCCACATGGACAGGCCCAAGGGGGAGGTGGTTGAAAAATACCGCCTGGCGCCGGTGGCCAAGCGGCTGGGAAGGATTCTGGGCCTGAAGGTGAAGATGGCGCCCGATTGCATCGGGCCGGATGTCAAAAGGATGGTGCATGAAATGAGCCCCGGCCAGATCATTCTGCTGGAGAACCTTCGGTTTCACAGGGGGGAGCAGGAGAACGACGACGGGTTTGCCAGAGAGCTCGCATCCATAGGGGATATCTATGTGAACGACGCTTTTGCCGTATCCCACCGGGAACATGCCTCGGTTTCCGCCATTACGAAATATGTTCAGAACCGCGGGGCGGGTTTTCTGCTGCTCAAGGAGCTGGAATATTTTCATGAAGCCATGGGCAACCCCAGGCGGCCGCTGGTGGCGATCATCGGAGGGGCGAAGGTTTCCAGTAAACTCGGCGCCTTGAAAAATATGTTGAAAAGCGTCGACAAGTTCATCATCGGCGGCGCCATGGCCAATACCTTTTTAAAAAGCAAAGGCTATGATCTCGGCGCTTCCATGATCGAGGAAGGGCTGGTGGAGGAGGCCGGTCAGATCATGCGCCAGGCCATTGCCGACGGGACCAAGTTTTATCTTCCCGTGGACGCCGTGGTGGCCAACCAGATCGATCCCAAGGCGGATGTGAAAACCGTGCCCATTCAGGAGATTCCCAAGGGCTGGATGGCCTTGGACATCGGGCCCGCCACCTCTCGCCTGTTTTCCGAGGTTCTGGATGACGCAAAAACGATTATCTGGAACGGCCCCATGGGGGTGTTTGAGATGGACGCCTTCAGCCGGGGAACGATATCCATGGTTTACAGCGTGGCCAACTCCTACGCCCTGACCATTGTCGGCGGGGGGGACACGGATGTGGCCGTGCATTCCACCGGTCAGAGCGACCGGTTTTCGTATATTTCCACCGGCGGCGGCGCTTTTCTTTACCTGATGGAGGGGAAGACCCTTCCGGGGGTGGCCGCCCTTGAACGCACAGGGGGATAAGGGCTTAGCTCGCGCTCAAAAACCGCTTCATGAACCGAATCAGACCCGTTATCGTCAGGTATCGGTATTCGATCCTGGCCGCCGCAGGCTTTATCCTTTTCGGGGTTGTTTTTTGGGACAGGCTTGCGGCGTTTTATGGCTTTCTCACCGACCGTGAAGGGATCAAGGGGTTTGTCGTCTCCTTTGGGCCTGCGGCGCCGCTGGTGTTTATCGCCCTTCAGGTGCTTCAGGTGGCTTTTGCTCCGGTTCCGGGCGAGCTCAGCGGCCTGATCGGCGGTTACCTGTTCGGCGGTGCGCTGGGATTTATCTATTCCTCCATCGGGCTCGCCCTCGGGTCGGCGCTCAACTTCGGCATCGGCCGCCTTCTGGGCGAGCGGTTCATCCACCGGCTGATACCGGAAGAACGCTGGCGGCGGCTGGACACCTTTCTCACCCACCAGGGGGTGCTTGTTCTTTTCTTCTGCTTTGCCTTTCCCGGATTTCCCAAGGACTACCTCTGTCTGTTTCTGGGGCTGACGGGCCTGCCGTTTAAGGTCTTTATCCTGCTTGCGGCCGTGGGCCGCATGCCCGGCACCCTGATGCTGAGCATTCAGGGGAGCCTGCTCTACAGCCGCATGTACGGCGTTTACGCCCTGGTTCTGGGCCTATGCCTGGTGCTGGTTTTGATCGCCT